>JAYTXW010000023.1:0-9280 GCA_043742745.1 Sphingomonadaceae bacterium | reverse complement strand
GCTGCCGGGGTCGCGCGCGACCGCCTTGATCTCGATGATGCCGTCGTAGATTTCGGGGACTTCCTGCGCGAACAGCTTCTTCATGAACTCGCCCGCCGCGCGGCTAAGGAAAATCTGCGGCCCCCGGATTTCGCGGCGGACCGACAGGATCAGCGTGCGGACGCGGTCGCCGACGCGCAGCACTTCGCGCGGGATCTGCTGGTCGCGGCGGATGACGCCTTCGGCCTTGCCGAGATCGACGACGACATGGCCGAACTCGGCGCGCTTGACGACGCCGGTGATGATCTCGTTCACCCGGTCCTTAAACTCTTCGTACTGGCGGTCGCGCTCGGCGTCGCGGACCTTCTGGACGATGACCTGCTTCGCTGCCTGCGCCGCGATCCGCCCGAATTCGATCGGCGGCAGCGGGTCGACGATGAAGTCGCCGATGACCGCTCCGGCCTGGAGCTTCTGCGAATCGGCGACGTTAATCTGTTTAAAGAAGTCTTCGGGAGCCTCGACAACCTCAAGGACGCGCCACAGCCGCAGGTCGCCGGTCTTCGCGTCGATCTTGGCGCGGATGTCGTTTTCCGCCCCGTAGCGTGCGCGCGCCGCCTTCTGAATCGATTCCTCCATCGCCTCGATGACGATCATCCGGTCGATCGACTTCTCGCGCGCCACCGCATCGGCGATCGCGATCAGTTCCGCGCGGTTGGCGGTGACGGCGGTGACGCCGCGCTGGGCAGTGGCAGCCTGGGCCATGTCAGTCTTCCTTGGTGTCGTTGTCGTTGTCGTTATCGGCGTCGGGTTCGTCGTCGATCACCTGCTCGGCGTCGGCAAAATCGAGCGGGCGGCTCGCGGCGATCAGCTTGTTGGTTAGCACGAGCTTGGCAGTGTCGATCAGTGCGAACGCGACCCGCAGCGGGCCGACGGTCGGCACGGTGAAGTCGATCGCGTCGCCCGTCACCCCCGCGATTGCGCCGTGCAGGCGGACGCGCCCGTCGATGCTCTCGTGGAACTTGACCCGCACATCATGGCCGATCCATTTCGTATAGTCGGCGAGGCGGGTCAGCGGGCGATCGATCCCCGGCGACGATACTTCGAGGGCATATTCGTGCTCGATCGGGTCGGTCTCGTCGAGCATCGCCGACAGCGCGCGGCTGAGCATCTCGCATTGTTCGAGCGTCAACTGCCCGGTCGCCGGGTCTTCGGCCATGATCTGCAACGTCTGCCCGGCCTTCGACCCGTTCATCTGGACGCGCACCAACGCCAGCCCCTGCGCGGTGGCGATCGGGGCGATCAGCCCTTCGAGAACGGCGGGAGTGGCCAAACGAAC
This sequence comes from Sphingomonadaceae bacterium, assembly GCA_043742745.1. Lineage (GTDB taxonomy): Bacteria > Pseudomonadota > Alphaproteobacteria > Sphingomonadales > Sphingomonadaceae > Polymorphobacter_B. The sequence goes on along the minus strand of JAYTXW010000023.1, from coordinate 7,965 downwards.
CTGCACGAGAGAGTGATATGTTTTCGGGCACGGTCCGGAGCGTTCCGGGCCGACCTTCGCAAGCTAACGATGTGAAGACTACTGCGATATAGGCCGCACGGGCCGCCCACGCAAGCGCGCCTTCCCCGCACGGCTCGCGGCGGTTAAAGAGGGTCCAACCGTCACTGGAGCACGCCATGACCCGCCGTCTGCTGATCGCCGTCCTCGCTACCACGTTAGCCGCGCCGCTCGCCGCCGCCCCCGCGCCGCTGCCGGTCCCTCCCGAGGCACGGTCGTTCGCCGTCGGCACGATCCGGATCGCCGCCCTCCACGACGCCGACTTTGCCGCGCCGAACGACGCGACGACCTTCGGCGTCGACGAAGGCCCAGCGGCCGTCGCGCGCGTTCTTGCCGCCGCCGGCGCACCGACCGACACGATCACGCTGAGCGTCAGCGTGTTGCTGGTGCAGGTGCCGGGGCACGTCGTCCTGATCGACACCGGACTCGGGTTCAAGGCCAATGGGCAGTTGATCGCCAGCCTCGCCGCCGCCCATGTCGCGCCGAAGCAGGTGACCGACATTCTTATCACGCACAGCCACGGCGATCATATCGGCGGGCTGGTCGCCGCCGACGGCACGCTGGCGTTCCCCGCCGCGAAAATCCGGATGGCGGCGGCGGAATGGGCGTTCCTCCAGGCGACGCCCGCCGCCGCGAAGCTGGTCGCGGTCGTCGCGCCGCAGGTCGTCCCCTTCGCGCCCGGCGCGATCGTCGTTCCCGGCATCACGGCGGTCACCGTCGCCGGCCACACGCCGGGGCACACCGCGTATGAGATCGTGTCGGGCCGCGCCCGCCTGCTCGACATCGGCGATTCGGCGCATTCGTCGATCGTTTCGCTCGCCAAGCCCGACTGGTCGATGGCGTTCGACAGCGACAAGGCCGTCGGCAGGGCGAGCCGCCGCGCGCTGTTGACCCGCCTCTCAGCGAGCCACGAACGAATTTTCTCGCCGCATTTCCCGTTCCCCGGCGTCGGCACCGTCGCGGCGAAGGGCGACGGCTTTATCTGGGTGCCGGAGGGATCGGTTTACTTGGCGAAGTAGTGCCGGCTGCGCGGCATCTGTCCGAACAATAGCGGACGCTCTCCCAGTCGCGCGCCCACTTCTTGCGCCAGGTGAAGGGCCGGGCGCAGGCGGCGCAGACCTTGGTCGGCAGGTTGGCCTTGGCGACACCCTTGGGCATCAGGCGAGCTGACGATCGAGGAAGGCGGCGACGTCGGTCAGGTCGACATCGCGGGCGACAAACGTGTCGCCGATGCCGTGGGCGAGGATGAAGGCGAGGGTGCCGCCCGCCATTTTCTTGTCCTGCATCATGTGGTCGATCAGCGGCGCGGACGATGTCGCGATGCCCTTGGGCGACACCCGCAGCCCGACGGCGGCCAAATGGGCGACGACGCGGGCGGCGTCATCGGGAGGGCACAGACCGCGTTCGGCGGAGAAGGCGAACGCCAGCGCGCAGCCGATCGCGACCGCCTCGCCGTGGAGGAGGCGGTCGCCGAACCCCGCTTCCGCCTCGAGCGCGTGGCCAAAGGTGTGGCCAAGGTTGAGCAGCGCGCGTGTGTCACCCGTTTCGCGTTCGTCGGCGGCGACGATGGCGGCCTTGGCAGCGACGCTCGTTGCAATCGCATGGACGCGCGCGGTCGCGTCGCCCGCAAGAACAGCGGCCCCGTTGCCCTCGCACCACGCGAAGAACGCGGCGCGGCTGAGAAGCGCGGTCTTGGCGATTTCCGCGTACCCGGCGCGGAGTTCGCGCGGCGGTAGCGTATCGAGCAGGTCGGGGTCGATGATGACGGCGGCGGGTTGGTGGAACGCGCCGATCAGGTTCTTACCCGCCGCCGCATTGATCGCGGTCTTGCCGCCGACCGAGCTGTCGACCTGCGCGAGCAAAGTCGTTGGAATCTGGACGAACTTGCACCCCCGGCGGAGGATCGCGGCGGCAAAGCCGGTCAGGTCGCCGACGACACCGCCGCCAAAGGCGATCACCGCATCGCCGCGCTCGACCCCGCGCGCGAGTAGCGTTTCGACGACCGTTTCGAGCGTCCGCCAGTTCTTCTGCCCCTCACCCGGGGTGATGATCAGCGGTGCCGCCGTCAGCCCGGCGGCGGCGAGCGACGCGGTCAATGCTGGCAGGTGGAGGCGGGCGACAGTCGAATCGGTGACAATGGAGACGGTCCGCGAGCGCGTCAGTGGCGCGATCGCCGCTCCGGCACGGGCAAGCGCCCCGGCCTCGATGTCGACATCATAGCTGCGCGCGTCGAGCGCGACGGGGATGATCATTTGTGCGCTGCCAGCGCCGCGATGATCGCGCGGACGGTCGCCTCATGCGGCGTCGGCTTGCTGCTGATGTGGATGTGCGCCTCGGCGTACAGAGGGTTGCGGAGTCGGGCGAGTTCGGTCAGCACTTCGGCGGGGTCGCGGTCGCGGAGCAGGGGCCGCGTGTCGCGCCGCCGGACGCGCTCGGCCAGCGTCGCGATGTCCGCGTCGAGCCAGATCGCGGTGGCCTCGGCGAGGATCAGCGCGCGCGTGTCGGGCGCGACGAAGGCCCCGCCGCCAGTGGCGATGACCTTGACCGGGCCGCCGATCAGCCGGGCGATGACGCGGCGCTCGCCGTCGCGGAAATGCGCCTCACCGAAGCGTTCGAAGATTTCGGCGATCGACAGGCCGCTGGCGCGTTCAATCTCGGCATCGGCGTCGACGAACGGCAGCCCGAGGCGCGTCCCCAACCGCCGCCCGACGGTCGATTTGCCAGCCCCCATCAGCCCGACGAGGACGATCGAGCGCGTCGGGCGCAGCGCCTTATCAGATCGGCGCGCGCCCACAGGTGAGTCCGGCCGGCAGTCGCCAACGGGTGGCTCGAGGTTTTTTGCGTCGCACTCCACGATGGCTTCACGCTATACACTGCACGCGCCGCGGGCCAACCCCGCAGCACAGGTCAGGATGAAGTCATGGGTCGTGTCGTGTTGTGGATCATTGTTGCGATCGTCGCGATCGGCATCGCGGGGGCCGTCTGGCTGACGACCGCCGACGTTCCGGCCCCGACGCGCCATGTCGAACAAGTCATCCCGAACGATCGCCTTGGCCGCTAAACGCCTCGCGCTTGGGCTGCTGGCGGCGACCGCGCTGATCGCGGGACCGTCGGGCAGCCAGGTTGCCGACGCTCCGGCGACGGGAGCGCCGAAGTCGCTGCTGCCCGAAGGTTTTGCGGCCCCGGCGGCACCCGTCGTCGACGCCGTACCGTTGCCGGTCGCGCCACGGGCAGCGGACGCCGCCGATGTTCCGCCGGGTCAGATCGCGCCAGGAGGACCGCCGCCACCCGCGCCGACTGCCCCGCCAACCGATCATGGCGTGTCAACGCTTCGCGACCCCAGCGGCTTCGGCGACGCGGCGTTTGCCGGGTCCGACGGACGCTTTGTTGCGGGCCTGCTCCGCCGCCTGACGACACCGGTCGCGTCGCGCTGGTCGCACATCTTCCTGCGCCGCGCGCTGTTGACATTGGAGCCCCCCGTCGGCGCGAACGCGGGCGACTGGGTTGCCGCGCGCGCGCGCGCCTTGTTTGCCATGGGTGAGGTCGATGCGGCGAAGGCATTGCTCGACAATCTGCCGCCCGACCGCATGACGCCGCAGCTAATCCGCCTAATCGGCCAGGTAACGCTCGCCGCCGGGGACATTCCCGGCCTGTGCCCGGTCGCCGACGCGGGCGGCGCAGTGTCGCCCGACCCGTTGTGGAAGCTCGCTTCTGCCATGTGCGCGGCGATCGGCGGCGACGATGTCGGCGCGGCCAGCGCGTTCGACCGGCTGCATCACGCCCGCATCGTCGATGGCTTCGACGTCCAACTGGGCGAACGCATCGCGGCGATCAGTCTGGGGCGCGGGCGCGCCGCGAACCTCGACTGGAGCAGCGTCCGGGCATTGACCCCCTATCGCTTCGGCGTCGCGGTCGCCGCCGACGTGGCGATCCCGCTGCCGCTGCTGACCGATCTGGCGACGCGGACCGGCGGCACAAGTTGGGGCTGGGTGCTACGCGCGCCCGACCAGATGGCAGCGGCGCGTGCGGCCGCGCTCGATGCGGCGGCAACGCTCGGCATCGCCTCGGCCGATGACCTTGTCGGCGGCATCGCAGCGGCGAGCGCCGGGCTCGATCGCAGCGCTCTCGATGCGGCACCAGCGGGGCGATTGCGCGACGCCTACGCCGCCCCAACGACGGCGGGGCGCGTCGCCGCGCTGCGGGCGATCGTGGCCGATGCAGGCGATGGCGGGCGTTACGCGGCGTTGATCGAAACCGGCCTTGCCGCCGCGCGGCTGCCAGTCGATCGCGCATTTGCGGCCGACGCCCCCGATCTGATCGCCGCGATGCTTGCAGTCGGGGTCGAGGACCGTGCGGCGCGGTGGTGGCCGGCCGTTGCGGCGGGCGACGACGCCCCGAGCCGCGCAGCATGGGCGCTGCTCGCGGTGGGCGCCAATGGCGGCATCCCGGTGTCGCCGGGACGGTTCGCCGCCTGGGCAAAAGACGTCTCGCCCCACCGCGCGGCGCTGCTCCTCGCCGCGCTCGACGGCTTGGGCAGTGCGCGCGGGGCGGCGTGGGACCGCCTTCGCACCGACGCCGGCTTGGTGGCACTGGCCAACAGCTGGACCCGCGCGATTGACGCGGCGGGCGCGGCAAAGCGACCCGGCGAGGTCGCTGTCCTCGCGGCGACGGGGTTGCAGACGCGCTGGCGCAGCGTGCCGCCAGCACATCTTCGCCACATCGTCGCCGCATGGGTCGCCGCCGGACGGGGCCACGAGGCGCGGATGCTCGTCGCCGAAGCGGTCACGCGGGGGTGACACCGACGAACACGCCGGGGATCGTCATCGCCGATGCGCGCGCGATCGCCCTGTTCCTCGATATGTGCGCTGCCGAGCGGGGATCGGCGGCGAATACAATCCTCGCCTATCGCCGCGATCTCCACGGCGCGAGTGCGGCGCTTGGCGGGGGATTGGTTGCGGCGACCTCCGACGACCTCGCACGGCTCAGCCACGGCTGGCGCGACCTTGCCCGCGCGTCGCTCCAGCGCAAGGGATCGGCGCTGCGCGGGTTCTTCGCCTTCTTGCGGCGGGAGGGGTTGCGGCCCGGCGACCCGACCGCCGCGCTCCCCAAGACGTCGCGCGCGCGTCCGCTGCCAAAGTCGCTTCCGGCAGGCGATGTCGAGCGCCTGTTTACTGCCCTTGCCGATCGCGCGCCGACGCCCGCCACCGTTCGCCTGACCGCGCTGGTCGAGTTGCTGTATGGCTCGGGCCTGCGCGCCACCGAGGTCATCAGCCTGCCGCGCCATGCAGTTCAGCCGGGGCGCGGGCACGCGATCGTGACGGGCAAGGGGAGCAAGGACCGGCTGATCCCGATCGGCACCCGCGCGCTCGCCGCCGTCGCCGCCCACGCCGCGAACATCGCCGCCGACGAACGTTATCTCTTTCCCAGTGGTGCCAAGCACCTGTCGCGTGTCCGGTTGTTTCAGCTCGTCAAGGCGCTCGCCGCCGACGCGGGCCTCCCGCCGGATCGGATCAGTCCGCACGTCCTGCGCCACGCCTTTGCCACCCACCTGCTCGAAGGCGGGGCGGACCTGCGCACGCTGCAGACGCTGCTTGGCCACGCCGACATCGCGACCACCCAGATCTACACTCATGTCGCGCGCGCGGGCCTTATCGACCTCGTCAACACGCGCCATCCGCTGGCCGATGCCGCGCCGCTTGCGGCAACGCTTGCCGACCCGCTTCCAGCGGCGCAATAGGGGTCAAGCCGCCCTTGGGAGAGTCGCATGGCCACCGTGCTGAAACCCGTCGATGACGTTCGCGCTACTGTCGGCGAAGCCGAATGGGCGATCCGCGTCGATCTCGCCGCCGCATACCGCCTTGTGGCGCATTACGGCTGGGACGACCTGATCTTCACCCACCTGTCGGCGCGCGTCCCCGGCCCCGAGCATCATTTCCTGATCAACCCGTACAACCTCATGTTCGAGGAGATCACCGCGTCGAGCCTCGTCAAGATCGACGTCGAGGGTCGCCCCGTGATGCCGACGCCGTACATGACCAACCCCGCCGGTTTCATGATTCATTCGGCGCTCCATATGGCGCGCGACGATGCCAACGCGGTGATGCATCTCCATACCCCTGCCGGTCAGGCGGTCGCGGCGCAGGCGGAGGGGCTGATGCCGCTGACGCAGACCGCGATGCTGATCCGCGACGAGATCGCGTATCACGACTTCGAAGGCGTCGCACTCGACCTCGACGAGCGTGAGCGGCTGGTTGCCGACATGGGGACCAAGGATGCGATGATCCTGCGCAACCACGGGACGCTGACCGTCGGGGCCAACGTCGCGCAATGCTTCATCAAAATGTACTTCCTCGAGCGCGCTTGCGAGGCCCAGATCATGGCGCTGTCCGGCGGCGTCGCCAATCTGTATCACCCCAATCAAGGTGCGCCCGAGAAGACCGCCGAGCAGGGCAAGGGGGGGTTGTCGATGATTGCCGACCGGCTCGCGTGGCCGGCGCTGCTGCGTAAGATGGACCGCCTCGACCCAAGCTTCCGGCACTAGACGCCTGCAATCAGGACTGGCGATGAGTGAAAACTTCATGGGGCTCGACGGCTTTGAATTCGTCGAGTTCACCGGCCCCGACCCCGCCGCGCTCGCCGCGCTGTTCGAGGCGATGGGGTTCACCCATGTCGCGACGCATCGGTCGAAGGACGTCCGCCGCTACGCGCAGGGGGGCATCAATTTCCTGCTCAACATGGACACCAAGGGCCAGGCGGCCGCGTTTCGCAACGCCCACGGCCCGAGCGCCAACGCGATGGCGTTCCGCGTCGCCGATGCCGGTCGCGCATTGACGCTCGCCGTCGAGCGCGGGGCGACGCCGGTGACCGGCCCGGTTGGGCCGATGGAGCTCAATATCCCCGCGATCGAGGGCATCGGCGGGTCGAACCTGTACCTCGTCGATCGGGCGGGCGAGCACGCGATTTACGACATCGACTTCCGCCCCACCGGCGCGGGGGTCGATGACCATTCGGTCGGCCTCCACACGCTCGATCACCTGACCCACAACGTCAACCGCGGCCGCATGAGCCACTGGGCCGACTTCTACGAGCGCATCTTTGGCTTTCGCCAAATCCGCTATTTCGACATCGAAGGCCAATCGACCGGACTGTTCAGCAAGGCGATGACCGCGCCGGACGACAAGATCCGTATCCCGCTCAACGAGTCGCAGGACGAGCACAGCCAGATCGAGGAGTTTCTCCGCGCTTACAAGGGCGAGGGCATCCAGCATCTCGCGCTCGCTACCGACGACATCTTCGCGACCGTCGACAAGCTACGCGCGAACGGCATCCGCTTCCAGGATTCGCCCGACACCTATTTTGACCTGATCGATGCGCGCCTTCCCGGCCACGGCCACGACGTCGCCGAAATGCGGTCGCGCCGCATCCTGATCGACGGCGCGCCCGAGACCGGCGGCGGGCTGCTCCTCCAGATTTTCACGGAGAACATGGTCGGCCCGATCTTCTTCGAGATCATCCAGCGCAAGGGCAACGACGGTTTCGGCGAAGGCAATTTCAAGGCGCTATTTGAATCGCTCGAACTCGACCAGGTCCGTCGCGGAGTCATCCCGGGGAAGCCCGCCGAAACGGTCGACGCCTGATGGCAGTTGACCCCGCCGATCTGCAGGCGCGGATGCTTGCTGCCGCTCCTGACATCGACCTGTCGTTCCGCAAGATGTTCGGCGGCATCATGGGCTATGCTGCGGATATCGTCTTCGCGTCGCTGTCCGACGTTGGGCTGGCGTTCAAATTCAACCCCGCCGAGCGCGACCGTGCGCTCGCGCTCCCGGGAGCCAAGCCGCTCCAGTACGAAGCCGATGCGCCATTGAGCAAATCGTATGTCGTCATGCCACCGACCGTTGTCGAGGACAG
>JAYTXW010000022.1:0-2689 GCA_043742745.1 Sphingomonadaceae bacterium | reverse complement strand
GGCGGCAACATCCTCCGCGTCATGGCCGCTTCCGAGGCGGTCGCCGCGTCGCTTGCCGGCAAACCGCCATCGACGGCGCACCTGCCCGATCACTGATTCAAAAGCACAAGGAGATCGAGATGCGCCCAGCTTTGCTTCCCGGCCTGTTGCTCGCCACCGTATCGGCGACGTCCGTGGCCGCGCCGCAGCCGGCCTACGACGTCGTCATCCGCGGCGGACAGGTCTTCGACGGCTCGGGAGGCGCGCCATTCGTCGCCGACGTGGCGGTCAGCGGTGACCGCATTGCCGAGATCGCGCCGCACGTCGCCGGTCGCGGCAAGTCCGAGATCGACGCGCGGGGCAAGGCCGTGGCGCCGGGGTTCATCAACATGTTGGCGCATCCAGAAGAGAGTTTGATGGCCGACGGCCGCGCACTATCCGACCTCGTCCAAGGCGTGACGCTCGAAGTCATGGGCGAGATCTCGATGGGGCCGATCAACGAGACGATGCGCAAGGCTGCGGTTCAGCAGCAGGGTGACATTCGATATCCCGTCGATTGGACGACGCTCGACCAGTATTTGACGATGCTGCAGAAGAAGGGCATCGCGCCGAACATCGCGTCGTTCGTCGGCGCCGGCACGGTCCGGACCTATGTCCTCGGTGAAGGCGACGTCCAGCCGACACCCGAGCAATTAAAGACGATGCAGGGTCTGGTCAGGAGCGCGATGGAGGACGGCGCGCTCGGGGTGACCGACGCCCTCATCTACAATCCGGCCGTCTATGCGAAGACGCCGGAGCTGGTCGCCCTGGCGCAGGTCTCGGCGACCTGCGGCGGCATGTACATCGCCCACATCCGAAACGAAGGCGATCGGCTCGAGGCGGCGGTCCAGGAGACGTTCGACATCGCCGAGGCGTCGGGCGCACCGGCCGAGATCTATCACTTCAAGCAGGCAGGCCACGACAATTGGGGCAAGCTCGATAAGGTCGTCGCCATGATTGAGGCGGAGCGGGCCAAGGGCGTCCGGATCACCGCCGACATGTACAACTACACCGCCGGCGCGACGGGGCTCGACGCCGCCATGCCGAATTGGGTGCAGGAAGGCGGCTATGTGAGGTGGGCCAAGCGTCTGAATGACCCGCAGACCCGCGCCCGCGTCGTCGCCGAGATGCGAACCGCGCACCCGACCACATGGGAGAACATGTATGCCGGGGCTGGGCCAACGGGCATGGTACTGCTCGCCTTCAAGAATCCGGCGCTGAAGCCGCTGACGGGGAAGACGCTCGCGGAGGTCGCAGCGATGCGCGGAAAATCACCTGAAGAGACGGCGATGGATCTCGTCGTCGAGGACGGCAGCCGTGTCGGGGTAGCGTACTTCCTGATGAACGAAGACAACGTCCGTCGTGAGGTCGCGCTGCCGTGGATGAGCTTCGGGTCCGATGCGGGAGCACCATCGCCAGGAGGGGCTTTCAAACTCTCGAAGGACCATCCCCGTGCCTACGGAAACTTTGCACGCCTGCTCGGCCATTACGTACGTGAGACGCATGACGCGACCCTGCCCGATGCCATCCGGCGGCTGACCAGCCTGCCGGCCGACAACCTGTCGCTGCCCGACCGCGGACGCCTTCAGGTCGCCAAATACGCCGACGTCGTCGTGTTCGATCCAGCTACGATCGCAGATCACTCGACCTACGAGGAACCGGACCAGTTAGCGACCGGCGTGTCCGACGTCCTGGTCAACGGGACGTTCGCCTTGCGGAACGGTAAGCCGACCGGCGCTGCGTCAGGTCGCGTCATACGTGGGCGAGCATGGACCGGCGCACCAAACGGCGGCTGTCGTAGAGCGGCGTCCGACTGGATATGGACCCGTAACTAGGATGTCTACCAAGAGCGGACCGCTTCTATAAACTGGTTGAATGTCGATCGCAGTAACTATCGTCGCTGTCAGGCGCTTGTGACACGCGCGTAGTCAGCCGGTGGCAGCCGCTCCACTGTTCGAATGCCCGCCACGCGTCGATAGGTCTGCGCCGACGACGGACCATCCAGCGATGCATCGTCGGCTCAGGGCGGCCGCAACCCGTTGCGGGGCGGCGATCAGAACATTACGCCCGCTTCGATCAGTCCGCGAGTCTGGGAGCGGTCGTTGCCGGCGCTGCCGAATACGAGGCCCGGGGTCGTGTGGCTCGCCTTCACATACGAGAATTCGGCGCGAGCGAAGAAGATCTTGTACTGATAGGTCGGCGTGACCGTCAGCGAGAACGCCTCGCTCCCCGTGCCGAACAGGAAGTTCGCCCCCATCCCGCCCGGCTTGCCGGTCGTGCTTAGATACTCGACGCGAACCGGCAGACTGAATTCGGGCGTGATGCTGTATTTGGCCAGCAGCGCACCGCCGATCGTGTCAGTCGACGACGTTCCAAAGAACGGCAGCGCGTCGACGTGCGTGTACTGGACGTACGGCTGGAGGACGATCTTGCCCTTCGTGTGCGTCAGGATAAGGTTATACACCTGAGAGTTGTTGAGTACGCCGCCGGTGACGAAGGTCGACTTGGTCGTCGTCTTGGTGTTACCGCCCGCAGCGAAGGCGAGGACGTTCGCGGGATTGATCGTGTAGGCGACCGATCCCGAAATCGTGCTGTACTTCGACGAATAGAAGCCGTCGGTCAGCGCGATCGAGAAAGCGAGCGGACCATGGGTATAGTTCGCCTGAACTCC
>JAYTXW010000021.1:0-9477 GCA_043742745.1 Sphingomonadaceae bacterium | reverse complement strand
GTCTCACGCTGGCTGACGACCGCCCGCCCGAAGGCGTTGGTGGTATGAGGAATTCGCCATGCCGCTGAAAATCGTCCCCGACAATACGAACATCGGCTTCGTCAAGCTGCGCTATATCGCCTTCGCGCTGACATTGCTGCTGACGCTTGGTTGGATCGGGTTGCTCAGCGTCCGCGGGCTCAACCTTGGCGTCGATTTCATCGGCGGATTGACCATGGAGGTCGCTTTTCCGAAGGCTCCGCCGCTCGACACGCTGCGCAGCGAGGTGCGCTCGCTCAATGTCGGCGACGTATCGCTCCAGGAATTCGGCGCGCCGACCAACATCCTCATCCGCCTGCCGCTCCCGCCGGGCGATCAGGCGGCGGTCCAGCGGGTTGTCACCAAGGTGCAGGCCGACCTGCGCGGCAAGTACGGCAAGGTGAGCTTCCGCCGCACCGAAAGCGTCAGCGGCAAGGTCAGCCAGGAGCTAATCCGCAAGGGGGCGCTCGCCGTCCTGCTGTCGATGGCGGCGGTCGCGCTGTTCACCTGGTTCCGCTTCGAATGGCATTTCGGCGTCTCGACCGTCGTCGCGCTCGTCCACGACGTGACGGTTACGCTCGGCTTCTTTGCCCTGACGCAGTTGGAGTTCGACCTTAACGTCGTCGCCGCGATCCTGACGATCATCGGCTACAGCCTCAACGACAAGGTCGTGATCGACGACCGTATCCGCGAAAACCTGCGCAAATACCGCCAGATGGATATTGGTCCAATCATCGACCTGTCGGTCAACGAGACACTGCCGCGCACGGTGATGACCAGCCTCGCGATGATCGTCGCGCTGACGTGTATGCTGCTGCTCGGCCCCGACGTGATCAAGGGCTTCACCGCGGCGATGCTGCTCGGCATCATCGTCGGGACTTACTCGTCGATCTTCGTGTCATCGTCGCTGCTGATCGCCCTCGGGGTCAAGCCGAAGATCGAGCCGGTGACGAAGAAGTCCAGCCCGTCGATCAACGTCGAACGGGCGAAGCGCTAGCCGTCCTCCCCGCGAGCGGAGAGGACGGATGAGTCAAACCACCTGCCCCAGTCCGTCGCACGACAATTCGAACGCCGCCAGCCCGCCCTCAAGATACGCGGCGAGCATCGGCAGATCGAGCAGGAAGTCGGCGGCATCGTCGACCTCTTCGCTCGCGTCGTCCATCGCGTCGGACCATTCGCTAACGTCATAGGTACCGCGCCCGACCAGCGCGAGCGCGACGAGCTCGGCCTTTTCGTCGTCCGCCAGGTCGTCGATGACCGCGCGAAGTTCCTCCTCGGTCGGGTTGTCGCCGTCGTCCTCGATTTCACCGCGCGCACCGTCGTCGGTTGGGTCCGACCCGTCGTCGGGATCGGTGTCGGGGATCAGCGCCTCGAACTCGCGCGCGCGCAGAATGATCCGGCAGACGGTTTCGAGCGGGATGGTCAGTTCCATGGCGTGTCTCCTGTCGGTCCCGCAAACGTCGCCGTAAGGCCCGGGTTCCGTTAGGCGGCGATCGCCCGCTCGGTCGTGGTGCCGAGGCGGCTCCGCGCGGCGTCATATTCGCGGTGCAGCTTGGCGATGAAGGCGGCGGCGGGAAGCACGGCGTCGATCGCGCCGATGCCCTGGCCGCAGCCCCAGATCTCTTTCCACGCCTTCGGGGCGGCCCCGCTGCCGAAGTCCATCGTCGACACGTCGCCTTCGGGCAGATGATCGGGGTCCATGCCGGCGAGCGTGATCGACGGCTTGAGGTAGTTGCCGTGGACGCCGGTGAACAGGCTTGAATACACGATGTCGGCGGCGCTGCTGTCGACGATCATCTGCTTGTAACGCTCGTCGGCGCGGGCCTCGGCGGTGGCGATGAACGCCGAGCCGATATAGCCGAAGTCCGCCCCCATCGCGATTGCGCCGAGGACAGCCGCGCCGCTCGCGATCGACCCCGACAGCGCGAGCGGGCCGTCGAACCACTTGCGGATTTCCTGGACCAGCGCGAACGGCGAGGTCGTCCCGGCATGTCCCCCGGCGCCGGCGGCGACCGCGATCAGCCCGTCGGCCCCTTTCTCGATCGCCTTGCGCGCGAACTTGTCATTGATGATGTCGTGGTAGACGACGCCGCCATAACTGTGGATCGCCTCGTTGACGTCGACCCGCGCGCCGAGCGAGGTGATGATGATCGGCACCTTGTACTTCACGCACAGCGCCAGATCGTCCATCAGCCGGTCGTTCGAGCGGTGGACGATCAGGTTGACGGCGTACGGCGCGTCGTCGGGACCCAGCTCGGCGTTCAACCGGATCAGCCACTCTTCGAATTGCGGCAAGGGGCGCGCGTTGAGGCTGGGGAAGCTGCCGATGACACCCGCCTTGCACTGCGCGATGACGAGGTCGGGATTCGAGATGATGAACAGCGGCGAGCCGATGACGGGAATGCTGAGACGGCGGGCGAGGGCGGCGGGGATCGACACGGACGGATTCTCCTAGGCGGCCAACGGCAGCAGCGATTTGAACGGCACGCTGCTGTCTGCCAGCAATGCCGGGTCGGGGGCAAGCCCGCCGGTGATGCCTGCTTCAATCAGCGCCTTGCCCTGGACGAAATCGCGCGCGGCGTTGACGCAGTCGAGCGCGATGACCTTGCCGTCGCGCAGATAGACGAGGCTCCACGACCGTGCAGCCGGATCGCCGCGGACGACCGTCGCGTCAAAGCCGCCGCTGAGACCGATGGTCTGGAGCTTGAGGTCGTACTGGTTCGACCAGAACCACGGCACGGCGTGGTATGGCTTGGGGTTACCCAGAATAACCCCGGCGACGACCTTCGCCTGGTCGATCGCGTTCTGCACCGATTCGAGCCGGATGCCCGCGCCACCAGCGAACGCGTTGACGTGATGCGCGCAGTCGCCGATCGCGAAGACGTTCGGCAGGGAGGTGCGGCACAGGTCGTCGACCTCGACCCCGTTGTGCGTGACCGCGCCGGCGATGGCGAGCGCGGCGACGGCGGGGACAAGGCCGATGCCGACGATGACGACCCCGGCGGGGATCGTACCGGTCGCCGTGCGGACGCCGGTGACATGGCTCTCGCCTTCAAGCGCCTCGATGCCCACCCCGAGCCGAACGTCGACGCCGTGGGCACGGTGCTCGGCCTCGTAGAAGCGCGACACTTGAGTTCCAGCGACGCGGGCGAGGACGCGGTCCTGCGCCTCGAGGATGGTGACGGCCTTGCCCGCCTTGGCCAGCACGGCGGCGGCTTCGAGGCCGATATAGCCGCCGCCGATGATCACGACATCGTTCGTCCCGGCGAGGTCGGCGGTCAGCGCGTCGACATCGGCGCGGCTGCGGATAACGTGGACCCCCGCGAGGTCGCCGCCGGGAACGGGCAAGCGACGCGGATGCCCCCCGGCGGCCCAGATGAGGTGACCGTAGCCGAGCGTCGATCCGCTGGCGGTCGTGACGTACTGCGCTTGCGGATCGACGGCGGTGACGTGGTGACCGAGGAGGAGGGTGATGGCGCGATCGGTCCAGAATACCGGTGGCCGCAGCGCAAGGCGGTCGGCGGACTTGTCCCCGGCGAGATAGTCCTTTGACAGCGGTGGGCGTTCGTAGGGCGGGTCGAGTTCCTCGCCGACGATCGTTACCGACCCGGTGAAGCCGCCCTGGCGCAGCGAGATCGCCGCCTGCGCCCCGGCCTGCCCGCCACCGACGATGAGGACGTCTTGGGCCACTCAGACGTCGTCGGCGAAAATGGCGACGGTAGCGGGCGCGTCCGCGGCGACCGATCCCCGGTACATCCCGTCCGTGGTGAAGCTCAGGACCGGCGCGCCGGTGCGCGGCATTGCAATCATCCCGCCCGCCCCGCCATCAGCGGCGATCTCGTCGAGGACCGCGCGGACGGCTTTTATCAGAGGTTCGGGGGTGAGCCGAACGCGCGCGGCGACCTCGTGCCCGGCGACCGCGCGGACAAAATCCTCGCCCGACCCCGTCGCCGATACGGCGCAGGCGCGGTCGTCGGCATACGTCCCGGCGCCGATGATGGGTGAATCGCCAATGCGGCCCCATTTCTTGCCCGTCACCCCGCCGGTCGAGGTGGCGGCGGCGAGGTGACCGGCGCCGTCGCGCGCGACCGCACCGACGGTGCCGTACTTCATCGCCCGGTCAAACGTCGCGCCGCCTTCGGCAAACTGGCGCTCGCGCTCGGGCGTCTTGAACCAGTCGTTATCGACCTGTTCGAGGCCGGTCGTCAGCGCAAAGGCGTCGGCCCCCACCCCCGCAAGCATGACGTGCGGGGTGCGCGCCATGACCGCGCGGGCGAGGGCGACAGGGTGCCGGGTACGCGTGACGCGCGCCACCGCTCCGGCGCGGCGATCGCGTCCGTCCATGATCGCGGCGTCGAGTTCGACTGTGCCCTCGGCAGTAAACACCGCGCCGCGCCCGGCATTGAATTCGGGCGCGTCTTCGAGGACAGCGACAGCAACGGCGACGGCGTCGATCGCGCTGCCGCCGTCGCGCAGGATTGCGGCCCCGGCGTCGAGTGCAGCATGGAGCGCGGCGCGCGCCGCCGCTTGCGCTGCTGCGGACAAATTCACGCGGCTCATGCCGCCGGCACCGCCATGGATGACGAGCGACCAGATGTTTGTGGGAGCAAGCGACATGGACGCGGTCGTAGCGGCTGTGCGCGCCAGCGGCAATTGCGGCTGTCCTACAGGGTGGCGAATGTGGTACGACCCGACGAGATGTTTAGGGAGACGGAATGATCGCGACGGCTAGTTTTTTTACGACGCCCGAGTCCGCGGAGTTTCATGCCAAAGACGATTTTGAATTTTTTACCGCAGCGTGACGTTAGCGTGACTTTCGCATTTTTTGGTTAAACGAACTCGATTGAGGCGGCCCTGACGGCGGCATTGACCGCAGCACGGGTCCGCGACTATATCGCGCCTCCCGCGACGTGCGGGTCGGGCCTGGCGGGGTAGCTCAGCTGGTTAGAGCACGGGAATCATAATCCTGGGGTCGGGGGTTCAAGTCCCTCTCCCGCTACCGCCCGAAGCAGCCCCGGAGGATCACGTGGCCGTTGCCGACATCGCCCCGATTCCCCTCGGCCTCGTCGAAACCGACCTCGACGCCGCCGCTGCGGCCTTTGGCGATGCCTTTGGGCGGACCGGCTTTGCGGTCGTCGCCGACCACGGCGTCCCGGATGCGGTCGTCGACCGGGCGCTCGTGGCAACCAAGGCACTGTTCGCGCTGCCCGATGCCATCAAGGCCCGATACGTTGTGGCCGGCGGCGGCGGACAGCGCGGCCTGACCCCGTTCGGCATCGAGACAGCAAAAGGCGCGTCGCTGTCCGACCTCAAGGAGTTCTGGCACGTCGGGCGTGACCTGCCCCCCGGCAGCCCGCTCAGACAGGCGATGCCCGACAATGTCTGGCCCGAAGTCCCCGATTTCCGTCCGGCAGTGACCGCGCTGTTCGCCGCCCTCGACGCCGCCGGCACCCGCGTGCTTCGCGCGATCGCCCGCCACCTTGGCGTGGCCGACGACTATTTCGTTGACCCGACCCGCGACGGTAACTCGGTCCTGCGCCTCCTCCACTACCCGCCGGTCAGCGGGACGCCAGCGGCAGTGCGGGCGGGGGCGCACGAAGATATCAACGTTATCACATTGTTGCTGGGAGCCGACGAGCCCGGACTCCAGCTTCTTGATCGCGACGGCAGCTGGCGCGACGTCAATGCGCCGCCGGGAACATTGGTTTGCAATATCGGCGATATGCTCGCTCGCCTGACCGGGGGTCGACTGCCTTCAACCTCGCATCGGGTGGTCAATCCATCGCCTGAGCGGGCACGGCGAGCGCGCTATTCGACGCCCTTCTTCCTGCACTTCCGTCCGGACTTCGTGATTGCGTCAATGGCGGAGGGTGCTGACGACACGACACCACTGATAACCGCTGACGCCTTCCTGCGCCAGCGCCTTGGTGAAATTGGCCTCGTTTAAGACCGCGCTGACGTCGCGACGCCGACCTCGGTCAGCCCATAAGCGACGATACCCCCAAGAAGCAGCCCGGCCACGATACCGCAAACCCAGACGACATTAGAGCGAGCAAGGCGAGGGCCAACGCGGTGCGGCAAAACGATCTCCCAACGGCCCGACCGGCCTGTCGTGTCGGTGTAGCAATTGTCGTGCCAACCATTGGAGGCGGTATAAGCCGCTGAATCCCCTTACTCTCCTAAAACGTCTAATTAACCATGTGTAAGGCAGGCCGACACTTTTGGGTAGGAGGCGGAGATAAAGGTCAGGCCTTCGGGGGGCGCGTTGAGACCCAGCGCCAGTCGATCGCGAGCGACGAGTGCGGCAGCGAGGTCGGCGGGGCTCCATCGGCCCTCGCCGACCAGTCGGAGACAACCGACCATCGACCGAACCTGATGATGGAGAAACGACCGCGCCGCTGCCGCGATGGTTATCGTCGCGCCGTCGTGGGTGACCTCCAGCCGGTCGAGAGTCTTGATCGGGCTTCGTGCCTGACAGCGGACCGAGCGAAAGGTGGTGAAGTCGTGGCGACCGACGAGCAGCTGTGCCGCTGTCGCCATCGCGGCGGGGTCGAGGTGGACGCCGACCTGCCACGCTCGTCCCCGGTCAAGGACCAATGGCGCGCGGCGGTTGATGATGCAGTAGCGATAGGTCCGGCCGATACAGTCGAACCGGGCATGGAAGTCGGGGGCCGCCTCGGCGCACGCGACGATCGCGATCGGGGCGGGGCGCAGGTGGGCGTTGATCGCCTCCATCAGGCGAAAGGCGGACATGGGGCGGGTGACGTCGACATGGGCCACCTGGCCCGCTGCGTGAACGCCCGCGTCGGTGCGCCCGCAGCCGGTTACGGTGGCCGTTTCGCCGGTGGCGGCAAAGATCGCGGCCTCGATCGCGCCCTGGACGCTTGGCCCGTGGCGCTGGCGCTGCCACCCCATGAACGGCGTGCCGTCATATTCGACCGTCAGGCGGAAACGGGTCAGAGCCTTGTTCCTACCGCGATCGGCCAGCCGTTGAGGAGCGCCGCCGTCGCCATGGTCGGCTTGCCTGCGCGCTGGATGACGGTCGGGCGGATCGCACCTTGCCCGCAGGCGATGGTCAGCGCAGTGTCGAGGACTATGCCAGGTACGCCGTCGCCGACGACGACCTCGGCGGCAAGGAGTTTAAGGCGTTCGTCGCCGACCTCGACGAACGCGCCGGGAGCGGGGTTGAAGGCACGGATCGCCCGCTCGACGGCGGTCGCCGCGAGGGTAAAGTCGAGCCGTGCTTCGGCCTTGTCGACCTTGGCGGCGTAGGTCATGCCGTCGTCGGGCTGCGCGACCGGAGTTAGGGTTTCGAGCTGCGCCAAGGTGTCGACGATCAACCGCGCGCCGATCACTGCAAGCTCGGCGGTCAGCTCGCCCGCTGTCTTGCCGCCGACCGGTGTCGCTTCGGCGAGGAGCATCGGCCCGGTGTCGAGCCCCTTCTCCATGCCCATGATCGTCACCCCGGTTGTCGTGTCACCGGCGAGGATAGCCCGCTGGATCGGGGCTGCCCCCCGCCACCGGGGCAGCAGCGAGGCGTGGATGTTGAGACTTCCCTGGCGGGGCGCGTCGAGGACGGCGATCGGCAGGATCAACCCATAGGCGGCGACGACCGCCACATCCAGAACGAGATCGGCAAAGGCGATCCGATCCGCTTCGCCCTTGAAGTTGACCGGGGTGCGAACGACCAGCCCGAGGGCCTCGGCGCGGAGGTCGACTGCCGATCGGGTCACCGTCTTGCCGCGCGCCGCCGGACGCGGCGGCTGGGTATAGACCGCCGCGATATCGTGCCCGGCAGCGACCAAAGCATCGAGCGCCGGGACGGCGAAGGCGGGGGTTCCCATGAAGGCGAGGCGCATCGCCGGGGGCTAGGCGTTGGCGCGCGGCGGCGCAACCGTGGTTATGCCCCATGCTGGCGCATAACCCGGCGCGGCGGCGATCTCGGCGGCCAGTGCGGGCGTGACGGTCAGCGCAACGCGCGCGACGACGAAGCGTCCCGCCGACCCGGGTCGGGGGGTTAGCGGGCGGTCGCAGGCGAAGCACCCGCCTACCGCCTGGCCGTCGCGGCCGACCCGGATTCGCCCGCGCAATGGATCGCGCGGAAGGACGCTGGTGACAGCCCGCAACAGGTTCGGTGCCGCGCTGAGGTCAAGCACGGGGACGTGGCACGCCGACCCGCCCGCCGTCAGCTCGACCGCCGTCACGACCCGCGCCAGCGCGCCACAGTCCGCTCCCCAGCACCGGGCAACGGCGCCCGCAACGATGAATTCGGCGACTGTACCTAGCGGAAAGCCGAAGCGCAGGCGGCGAGCGAATACCGCAGTCAGAAAGTCGGCGGCAGGGAGGCCAAGGATCGTCAGCCCGGTCGTTAGCGCGCCCCGTACCCGCACCGCGGGAACTTCGGCGTCGGCGATGACTGCCTGCCGGAACAGCCACAGGCCGCGCACCCCGCTGGCGGCATAGCGCGCCTGACGGGCACGGGTGATATCGTCGGCTTGCGGCGACCACTGGACTTCGATCGCGATGCGGTGGCTCCCCTTTGTCGCCATCACGTCGGCGCGCCACGGCTCGCCCGCCGGCGTCGCCCCCGCCACCTCGGCCTCCGCTGTCCAGCCGGCGGCGCGGGCGGCGGCGACGCTGAGCGCCTTGAGGTGCAAGTGCTCGGGCCCCTCGTCGCCCGAACTGCACCCGCCCAGCGCCAGGTGGGCAAAGAAGCGCGTTCCCAGTCGCGAGGTCTTGAGCACCAGCGGCGCGCCGCAGCAGACGGTGCGCAGGTGGCGGACGTGGCGGTTGGTCGCGGTCAACGCCGTCCATTCAGGCGTCGTCAGCAACGAGGCGTCGAGGCTGCGGTCGGCATCGTCGAGGCAGCGGAGCGGCATGGTCCTTGAGCCTAGCGGGGGGCTGGGCCATATCCAAGCCATGGCTTCCCCCGAAATCGATGCGCTGACGGCCGCGCTCGCCCGGCTCCCTGGCCTCGGCCCGCGGTCGGCGCGGCGGGCGGTCCTCCACCTGCTCAAGCGGCGCGAGACGGCGTTGACGCCGCTGATTGCCGCCCTGCAAACCGTCGCCGCGCGGCTGGCCACCTGCGAGGTGTGCGGCAATGTCGACACTGCCAGTCCATGCCAGGTCTGCACCGACCCGCGCCGCGATCCCGCCAGCCTGTGCGTCGTCGAGGAGGTCGCCGACCTGTGGGCGCTCGACCGGGCCCGGCTGTTCGGCGGGCGCTACCATGTGCTGGGCGGGCGACTGTCGGCACTCGACGGCGTCGGCCCGGGCGACCTCAGCATCGACGCGCTGGTCGCTCGCGTCGCCGTCGGCGGGATCGACGAGGTCGTGCTGGCGATGAACGTTACCCTCGAAGGGCAGACGACGATGCATTATCTCGCCGACCGCCTCGCCGACCTGCCCGTTCGGGTGACCCAGCTCGCCCATGGGATGCCGGTGGGGGGCGAGCTCGAC
>JAYTXW010000020.1:0-8876 GCA_043742745.1 Sphingomonadaceae bacterium | reverse complement strand
CGCATAGCCGGCGAGGAACACCCCCGCGAGCGCGACGGCAACAACAATACCAAAGCGGTACAGCGTCGGCAAAGCCAGCGGAAGGCCCTCCCACGGCAGCGGCAGCGCCCAGCGCCACAGGACGATAAGGATTGCCGCCGCCATCGCCAGCAGCAGCAACGTCCCCCGCGCCGAAAGTAACGTCGCCGAGATCGTTATCGGCACGATCAAAAGGATGACGAACGGGTTCTTCAGTCCGCCAGTCAAAAACAGCAGCACGCCCGCCTGAACTAGGTCGAAGGCAAATTGCAGCAGTGCGTCGCGCCCGTTGAGCCGCGCCGTCCGCGGGTA
This sequence comes from Sphingomonadaceae bacterium, assembly GCA_043742745.1. Taxonomy (GTDB): domain Bacteria; phylum Pseudomonadota; class Alphaproteobacteria; order Sphingomonadales; family Sphingomonadaceae; genus Polymorphobacter_B. Next base: position 8,546 of record JAYTXW010000020.1, on the reverse strand, counting down.
GAGCGTCGCCAGCCCGAGGTTGAGCACCGCCGCCGCCGCTACCGCTGCAATCAGCGACGCCCACGCCAGTGGGAAGCGCAGGTACAGGCCAACGACGATCAGCGTGCCGAATTGCCCGGCGATCGCGACCCAACGCAACGCAACGAGTGTCCGAACGCGAACGCCAGGGCGCTCGATCGCTGCCGACACAAGAGAGCGGGTATTTTCCACCCGCGGCCGTTACGCCCCCGCTAGCGATCCGGCAATGCGGCATGAAGGTTAGCGCACAGGCCCCTGAACGGGTGCCTTGGCCTTTTTCGGTGCGTCGGCGAGGAGCTTGGCGATCGGGCCGGTCTTTTCGAGCGCATAGTCGCGCGCCGAGCGGCCGGCGGCGTTGTCGGTCAAATCGGGACTCGCCCCCGCATCAAGCAGGATGCGCGCGTTCGCGACGTCGTTCGCCTGCACCGCCTTGATCAGCGCCGTCTCGCCTGAATTGTTGCGGCGGTCGACTTCGGCGTGGATTGCGACGAGCAGCTGCATCCCCTCGGTCCAGCGTCCGATCGCGGCGAGCACCATCGGCGAATTACCGTCGCGGTCGCGCGCGTTGGCGTCGGCGCTAGCCTGCAATAGGAAGCCGAGCCACGCGATATCGCGCTGTTTAACGACAATATGGATCGGCGCGTCGCCGGTTGCGGGTTCGCGGGCGTTGATCGTCGTCGATCCGGGCTTGTCGAGGATTTCACGCGCCTTGTTATAGTCCTTCTCGCGCACTGCCTTGATTAGGCCGTAGGCGTCCGAAAATTGCGCGGTCGCCGGGGCGGTGAGGCCGAGCGCGAGGAAAATGGCGATGGCGGTGATGCGCTGGCGCATGGACTGTCCTATGTGTCGGCGGTCATGACCATATCTAATCACTCCCCGCCGCAATGAACAGGCGTCGCCTGCTGCTCGTTGGCTTTGCCGCGCTCGCCGCGTGCAGTGCGCCTGCCGGGCGCGGTCCGCTCGCCGGTTCGGGCGTCGGCGGGCCGTTCGCCATGGTCGACCAGGACGGGCGCGCCGTGACCGAGCGGACCTATGCCGGACGCTGGCGGCTGATGTACTTCGGCTATACCTTCTGTCCCGATGTTTGCCCGGTCGACGTCCAGAAGCTTGCGCAGGGGATGAAGGCATTCGCCGCGACCGACCCGGCCCGCGCCGCGAAGGTCGTGCCCGTCTTCGTCACCGTCGATCCCAACCGCGACACGCCCTCTGTCGTCCGCACCTTTGTCCGCGCCTTTTCACCCGATATGGTTGGGCTGACTGGAACGGCGGCGCAGGCGACGGCGATGCGCAAGGCGTTCCGCGTCTATGCAGCGAAGGCGGGGACGGGGCGCGACTATCTCGTCGATCATACGGCGGTGATCTATCTGATGGACCCCGACAATCGCCCGGTGTCGTTCCTCGATCATGGCGCGACGCCCGCCCAGATCGCCGCGGAACTCGCGACCTATGTCCGCTAGGCCCGACCCCATCCCGTTCTGGGACAGCGTTCCGCTCAGCGCGATGAGCCGGGCGCAGTGGGAGAGCCTGTGTGACGGCTGCGGACGGTGCTGCGTTCACAAGCTGGAGGACGACGAGACGGGTGAGCTGCTGCCGACCAACGTCGCCTGCCGCCTGCTCGACGGGACGACCGGGCAGTGCAAGGACTATCGCAACCGGCGGGCCCATGTCCCCGAATGTGTCCGCCTGACCCCCGCCAAGCTCGATACGATCGACTGGCTGCCGTCGAGCTGTGCCTATCTTCGCGTCCATCGCGGGCAGGGGCTTGCCGACTGGCACCCGCTCGTCTCGGGCGACCCCGAATCGGTCCACCGCGCCGGCATCTCGGTGCGCGGCTGGACGATCAGCGAGGATGTCGCCGGGGACCTCGAAAACCACATCATCGATGAACCCCTTTAGCCGCTGGTTCGGCGGCGGCGCGGACGAGCACCACCGGGCGCTGACGCTCGCCGGGCGGACCGTTGCGGTCGAGGTTGTCCGCAGCCCGCGCGCCCGGCGGCTGACGCTCCGCGCCGATGCCGTGCGCGGGATCGTCCGGGTGTCGCTCCCGCCGCGTGCGCAGTTGGCCGAGGCCGAGGCATTCGTTACCGCACACCACGGCTGGATCGCCTCGCGGGTCGCTTGCTGGCCGGTCGCGGTGCCGTTTGCGCCCGGTGCGCCGATCCCGTTCGACGGGACGACGCTGACGCTCGACTGGACCGCCGGACGCCCCGCCCGCGTCGTCCGCGACGGCGATCGCCTCGTCCTCGGTGGTGTAGCGGCGACGGTGCCGGGCCGGACCCTGCGCTGGCTGCGCGCCGCCGCCCTTGCCGATCTCGCCCCGGCAACGACGGCGCTCGCTGCGCGGCTCGGGCGGACGGCGACGGTTGCTGTTCGTGACCCCGCCAGCCGCTGGGGGAGTTGCGCCGCGTCGGGGGCGATCACCTATAGCTGGCGGCTGATCCTCGCGCCGCCCGCCGTCCGCCAGAGCGTCGTCGCGCACGAGGTCGCGCATCTGATCCACCCCAACCACGGCGCGGCGTTCTGGGCGCTGGCGGCCGACCTGACCGACGGCGACCTCGCGGCGGCGCGGGGCTGGTTGAAGCGTCACGGCGCGGGTCTCCACTGGGTCGGGCGCGACGTTTGAGGCGCGGAAGGTCACACAAGTTTACGCTTTGACCGGAATTCTACGTCATTTACGGCCCCATCCACCGCGAAGTTCACACTAAGGTCATGACCACGCACAAAATACGTTTCGCGTCCTGCGAGCGAAACCGCCTGAGATTTCGCCCGACGGGATCGGCGCACAACGTCAACTGACAATGAGAAACACGCGCACGATCACCCCGGTGGGTGGCGAGCTGCGAGTATACCGCACGACCCTATCTGTAGGACAGCATTGATTCAGCCGCGACTACGGCTTGCCGACGAGTTTGTGTGAAAATGGCAGCCGGGATCGTCGGGCATGGGGTGGTTAGCGGACGCTCGCGTTCAATAAGTCGAGGCTTTTGAAGCGCTTCCGTTCACAACGCGTCGTATAGTGGGCAAGCCGCAACCCATCTGGTCGTCCACGATGAAGGACGACTTCCGCCCCTCGGTCTTCAAGAAAACGCCGAAGACGCTTGCCGTTCCTTCGCCCCCAGACGCCGACATATCTCTTGAGCAAACCCCGTTTGTAGAGAGCGTATCCACTGAAAGCGTCGGCGATTTCGGATTTCGACATGAACGCGGCTGACGATGCCGCATCAACGACACACACGATGGTATTCCCGGACGGTGCGAACGCCGGGTCCCGGAAGGTGAATGATTCCACTGCGTCGACCATGGAGCCGATGAAGCTCTATTATCCAAATGTCGGCAAGGGGGTCGGAAGGCTGTCATGCCGTGACCCGCGCTTCCGAACCGCGGCTACCTTCGCCCGTAAGGCATCGCCGCTAGCCGGACGGCATGAACCCGCGCTAGGCTGATCGCGTGCCGCCGATGCTCACCCCGCCCGCAATCGTGTTCGACCGCGTCCGCAAGGTGTTCGGCGCGACGGTCGCGGTCGATGACGTGTCGCTGGCAATCCCCGCCGGGCAGTTCGTCGCGCTGGTCGGGGCGTCGGGGTCGGGCAAGACGACGTTGCTCAAGCTCGTCAACCGGCTGGTCGACGCCGATGCGGGGGTGGTGCGGGTCGATGGCGACGATGTTCGCTTGGCGACCGCGTCCGATCTGCGGCGGACGATCGGCTATGTTTTTCAGGGCATCGGCCTGTTTCCGCATCTGACCGTCGCGGCGAATATTGCGACGGTCCCGCGCCTGCTCGGGTGGACGGCGGTGGAGCAGGCTGCGCGGGTCGCCGAACTGCTCGCGCTGGTCGACCTCGACCCAAGCCTGGCCGAGCGTCGCCCGGCGGCGTTATCGGGGGGGCAGCGGCAGCGCGTCGGCGTCGCGCGGGCATTGGCGGCGCGCCCGCGAATCGTCCTCCTCGACGAACCGTTCGGCGCGCTCGACCCGCTGACCCGCGACGGGCTGACGACGCGCTACCGCAGCCTTCACGACGATCTTGGGCTGACCAGCGTCATCGTCACCCACGACATGGCCGAGGCGCTGCTGCTCGCCGACCGTGTCGTCGTCGTCGCCGCCGGGCGGATCGTCGCCGACGCGGCGCCGGCGAACCTGCTGCGTGGCCACGCCGACCCGACCGTCGCCGCGATGATCGCCACCCCGCGCCGTCACGCCGAGCGGTTGGCGGCGTTGTTGTGACCCCGGCCCTCGCCGCCGCCCTTGCGGCGCTGCCGCCCAAGCTGGCGGCGCACGTCGCGCTGAGCGCCGCCGCACTGGCACTCGCGATCGTCGTCGCCGCGCCGCTGGTGCTGGTGGCGCGGGCGCGGCCCCGGTTACGCTGGGCGGCGCTCGCCTTTGCCGGGTTGGTCCAGACGATCCCGGCGCTGGCGCTGCTCGCCTTATTCTACCCGGCGCTGCTCGCGGTGCGTGGGGTGACGGGTGGGTCGCTGCCGGTTCTGGGGTTCCTGCCCGCGTTCCTCGCCCTCGCGCTGTACGCACTGTTGCCACTGTTGCGCGGCGGGCTGGGCGGGTTGATGGGGGTCGATGCCGACGTGATCGAGGCGGCGAACGGCGTCGGCATGACGGCGCGCCAGCGGCTGTTCGACGTCGAATTGCCGCTTGCCGCGCCGGTCATCCTTGGCGGCGTGCGCACGGCGGCGGTGTGGACGATCGGCGCGGCGACATTGGCGACGGCGGTCGGCGCGACGTGCCTCGGCGACTTTATCTTCGCCGGGTTGCAGACCGAAAACTTGGTCGCGGTGCTGGTCGGCTGCGGCGCGGCGGCGGCGCTGGCGGTCGCGGTCGACGCCGCCCTCGGGCTGATCGAGGCGGGGCTGGCGACCGGATCGCGGGCGCGGATGATCGCCGGGGCCGTCGTCCTCGCGGCTATCGCGGCGGCGGCGGTCGTTCCGTCGTTGGGCGGCGCGTCGTCCAAACCGGTTGTCGTCGGGGCGAAAAACTTCTCCGAACAATATATCCTTGCCGATCTGATCGCCGCCCGCCTTGCGCCGCGCGCCGTAGTGCAGCGGTCGGGCCTCGGCTCGGCGGTCGCGTTCCGCGCGCTCGCGGCGAACGATGTCGACGTCTATGTCGATTATGCCGGGACGCTGTGGACCGGCATCCTCGGGCATGGCGAGAAGCTGCCCCGCGCCGATTTGCTCGCCGCGCTGACCCGCGAACTCGGCGCGCGATACGGGGTCGGCGTCGTCGGCGCGCTTGGGTTCGAAAACGCCTATGTCCTCGCCGTCCGCCGCGACACCGCGACGCGGCTCCGCCTGAAGACGATCGCCGACCTTGCCCGTGCCGCGCCGGGGCTGACGCTCGGGGCCGACATCGAATTTCTGTCGCGCCCCGAATGGGCAGGGCTCGACGCGGCGTACCACCTCGCTTTCAAGGCGAAAAAGTCGTTCGAGCCGACCTTCATGTACCGCGCGCTGGCGAGCGGCGAGGCCGATGTTATCTCGGCGTTTTCGAGCGACGGGCGGATCGCCGCGCAGGACCTTGTCGTCCTGACCGATCCGAAGGGTGCGATCCCGTCGTATGACGCGCTGCTGCTGGTGTCGCCGGCGCGGGCGAAGGATCACGCGCTCGACGCGGCGTTGCGCCCGCTCGTTGGCGCGATCGACGTTGCGGCGATGCGGCGGGCGAACTTGCTCGTCGACCGCGATGCGGACAAACTGTCGCCTGCCGCCGCCGCGCGGGCGTTAGAGGGGGAGCGATTAAAATGATGTTATGGAGCGCCGGGCCGCCGGCTCCGAACCCGCGCCGGGTGACGATCTTCGCCGCCGAAAAGGGCATCGCCCTGCCGGCGACCAATCTCGCGGTGTTCAAGCGCGAGCATAAGTCGCCCGAATTCGTCGCGAAGAACCCGCGCGGACAGGTACCCGCGCTCGAACTCGACGACGGCACAATCATCGCCGAATCGATCTCGATCTGCCGCTACCTTGACGCGCTCCACCCCGACCCGCCGTTGTTCGGTCTTGGCGCGCTCGACCGCGCGCTCGTCGACGTCGCGTTGCGCCGGGTCGAAACCGTCCTCGGCACCCCGCTGTCGCTGGCATGGGTCTATGATCACCCGCTGACGGCGGCGGTTTTCGGGAGTGAACACAAGGCGTTCGGCGCGAGCAACCGCCCGAAAGTGGCCGAGGCGCTGGCGTGGTTCGACCGCCACATCGGCGTGTTTGTCGCGGGTGAGGCGTTCACCATCGCCGACATCGCGCTGTGGTGCGCGATCGATTTCGGCCATTTTGCTGAGATCGTCGATCTTGCCCCGCACCCCCGCCTGACCGCGTGGTTCGCGACCGTATCGGCGCGCCCGAGCGTGGTCGCGACGGGCGGGGCGACGGGGCCGCGTTAGCTTCCCCCGCCCAGGAAAGCGCCGATACGCTTGTAGTAAGTGTTTGGGAAGATACGGGTAATCCAGTCGATCATCCGTGCATCGGGGCCGATCAGGATGCGGTGCGTGCCCTTTTCCATGCCCGCCACGATCGTCGCGGCGGCCTGGTCGGGGGTCGTCCGCGCGTTCTTTTCGAACTCGTCGCCCGAATCGAGCGCGCTGGCGGTCCCCGGCATTCCGGCGATGAACTTGGCGTTGCGGGCGACGTTGGTCTTGATCCCGCCCGGGTGGACGCGGATGACGCGGATGTGCGGATCGGTCGCCGCGAGCTCGAGGTGCATCGCCTCGGTCAGCCCGCGCACGGCATATTTCGAGGCGTTATAAGCGGATTGCGTGGGATAGCCCATCATGCCGAAGACGCTGGAAATGTTGACGATCCACGCTGCGTTCGACCGGCGGAGGTGGGGCAGTGCGGCGCGGCACCCGGCGACGACCCCACCGAAGTTGACGTCCATCACCCGGTCGAAATCGGCGACCGGGCAGTCGGCGAACGGTGCGACGACCGACAGGCCGGCGTTGTTGATAACGCCGTCCAACCCCCCGAACTCGCGCGCGGCCTCGTCGATCCACGCGGTCAAGGCAGGCGTGTCGGTGACATCGAGGACGGTCGTTGTCGCCGGGGCATTGCCCAGCAGCGCCTTGGTTTCGTTGAGGCCAACGGCGTCCTTGTCCGACAGCGCGAGGCGAACGCCCTTCTTTGCCAGCAGCAGTGCGAGCGCTCGCCCGATGCCGCTGCCCGCCCCCGTCCGCGCGATCGCGCGGCCGTTCAGCACGGCCCCCTGATTAGACATCGCAACTCCCCCCCCAGATCCTACATTAGCGTCAACTCAAGCCCAACCATCGGAGAAGCGCAATGGCCTCATCCCCCGACGACGTCCCGGAACTGCCCGTTCCCGGTGCCCCCGAGCCCGAAATGGACCCGGCCGCGCCCGTTCCCGAGGTCGGTGGGCGCGACGGGCCCGATCCGGTGCGCTACGGCGACTGGGAACGGCGCGGGGTCGCGGTCGATTTTTGATCGCGGATCTATTCGGCGCGGCCCTATTCGGCGCGGCGGGGGCGGTCGAGCAGACGGGCGATAACGGCGTCAACCGTGACGTCGCCGGCGACGAGATCGGCGACCGCGGCGGCAACCGGCACATCGATTCGCCGGGCCGCCGCCGCGCGCGCGAGAATTGGTGCGGTCGCCGCCCCTTCGGCCACACCCCGGCTGGCGGCGAGGGCGTCAGCTGCACTTCGTCCCGCGCCCAGGGCGACGCCGAACGCGAAGTTGCGCGACGCCGGACCGGTGCACGTCAGAACTAGGTCGCCCAGTCCCGACAGGCCGGTGAGCGTCGCGGCGTCGGCTCCCATCGCCGCGCCGAAGCGCCGCATTTCGGCAAAGCCGCGCGTGATGATCGCCGCGCGGGCGTTGTCGCCCAACCGCGCCCCCGCGACGACCCCGGCGGCGATGGCGAGCACGTTCTTGACCGCGCCGCCCAGCCCGACGCCGATCACATCGTCCGACGTATAAAGCCGAAAGGCCGGACGGCTGAGCCGCGCTGCGAGCGCCGTGGCAATGCCAGGGTCGGCGCACGCCAGTGTCGCCGCCGCTGGGAGTCCGCGCGCGACTTCGGCGGCAAAGGTCGGCCCTGACAGCAACGCGACCGGCCAGCCGGGCAGCGTGGCGGCGGCGACGTCGGCGAGGGCACTGCCGTCGGCGGCCAGCCCCTTCGCCGCGAGGACGAGCGGGCGCGGCGACCAACGCGCCAGGCGGACGAGGACCGCTGCCGTCGCCGCGACCGGCACGGCAATGACCAGCGCGTCGCAATCGGCAAGCGCATCGAGGTCGGCGGTCGGGCGGATGGCGGGGTCGAGCGCGATCCCCGGCAGGCGCGGCGCGGTCCCGGTCGCCGCGATGCAAGTTACAGTAGCAGCGTCACGCGCCCATAGCCGCACTGGCCCGCCGCCCACCGCGACCTGCGCCAGCGCGCACCCCCATGCGCCCGCGCCGATGACGCCGATTGCCGAGTAGGGGAGGCTGGTTTCGTCCATTGTGCCCGCGCCGGTCGCTGCTGCTTCCAGCGTAATACGGGGCAAGCCCCGAAATGGCGACGGGGTCTCTGTCGCACGG
>JAYTXW010000019.1:0-2786 GCA_043742745.1 Sphingomonadaceae bacterium | reverse complement strand
CGTGATCGACCCGACCAAGGTCGTTCGCACTGCGCTGCAGGACGCGGCGTCGGTTGCCTCGCTTCTCATCACGACCGAAGCCGCGATTACCGACCAGCCCGCCGACGACAAAGGCGGAATGGGCGGCGGCATGGGCGGCGGCGCCATGGGCGGCATGGGCGGAATGGACTTCTAGCCCACCGACCAACCGACTCAATGGAAAGGGCCGCAGTGCAGACTGCGGCCCTTTCTCGTATTTGGGCCGGACACCGCGACAGACATCTAATCGGCTGCCGGGTCAGCAGCCGACGCTAGGAGGTCGATTCCGCAACTGGGGCGACAGCATCGCGCTGAGCGGCGTCGGTATCGGCGACGGCCTTACGCTCGCTGACGACGGTCGCGGTGGCGGCGTCATCGACAACAGGCGCGGGCTTGCGATCGCACGCGGCGACAGCCAGCAGCGCGGCGATGACGACCGCCCTCCTCACTGCGGCGGCGGCGAGTCGGTCGGCGTGGACGCGGAGGGGTCGGGCTTCGCTCCCGGCTGCTTTGTCCCACCGGGGGCAAGCGGCGCATCCGATACGTCGTCGTCGTCGGGCGGCGAGCCGTCGTAGATTTGCGACTGCCGCCGCTGAAGATACGCCGACCGCACCGTCGCATATTCGTCAAGGCTGCTGCTCAGGATGCCATCGGCTCCGGCATCGATGAGCGACGACCGCAGGTTGAGTGCCTTCAGCCCGAACGACTCGATGGTGTTGATCGTCCGCCACCGGGTTATGCGATTACGCACATAAGGGATGGGGTCGGCGACGAACTCGACGCCAAGGCCGACGCCATCGCGCACCGTCGACGGCCCGAAGAAGGGCAGCATCAGATACGGCCCCGAGCTGATCCCCCAGACAGCGAAGGTCTGGCCAAAGTCTTCCTTCTGTTCCGGTAGCCCCCAGTCGGTCGCAACATCGACAAGGCCAGCGACGCCGAAGATGGTGTTGACGAGGAAGCGCGCCAGAGTCCGGCTCGCCGCCTTGGGCTTGGCCTGCAGGCCCGAATTGATGAACGACAGCGGCTCGTCGAGGTTGCTCAAGCCCCCCGCAATGCCGCGCCGGAGCGCCGCCGGCGTTCCCGCACGATAGACCTTGGCGCCTGGCAGCAAGGCATAGCGATCGAGGCCCTTATTGAGCGCATAGACCTTGCGGTTGAACGCCTCGTACGGGTCGCGATACGCCGCCGCCATTCCCCCCGGATGCGTCGCGCACCCACCGAGCGTAACGATGCAGGTGGCGATCAGAATGCGCGTGGCGGCAGACGAACACATGACAACTCCCTCGACCTACGGCGCAACGCGGGTGCCACAAAGCGGGTGGCAGAACAAGCAGTCGCACCCACATTGACGGGATATAAGGATAAGTTTATGTGATCTTTCATGGCTCCTGTCGCCGTTCTTCGCGCTCTTGCCGACCCGACGCGGCTGCGGATCGTCGCGCTTGTCCGGCGGCTTGAACTTGCCGTTGGCGAACTGGCGCTGGTGCTGGGTCAAAGTCAGCCGCGCGTCTCGCGTCACCTCAAGATACTCGCCGACGCCGGATTGATCGAGCGCGCCAAGGAAGGGGCGTGGGTCTTCGTCCGCCTCGCCGACTCCGTCCACGTCGCGCCCGTGCTGGCTTTGCTCGATGTGTGGGGCGATCGCGGCGATGCGGATCTTGCGCGGCTCACCGATGTTCGCGCCGAACGTGCCGCGTCGGCATCGGCCTATTTCGCGACCCATGCGGCCGCGTGGGACGGCATCCGTGCGCTCCACATCGCCGAAGCCGAAGTCGAAGCAGCGATCGTCGATGTGCTGGGCGACGGTTCGCTCGGGCGGTTGCTCGATATCGGCACCGGCACGGGGCGGATGATCGAGCTTCTCGGTCGCCGCGCAACGTCGGTTATCGGTGTCGACCGCAGCCCCGAAATGCTCCGGCTTGCGCGCGGCCGGATCGAGGCGGCAGGACTTGCGCAGGCCGAAGTTCGCCACGCCGATATGTACGCCCTGCCACGCCCCGACGGCAGCGCTGACACCGTCGTTCTCCATCAGGTCCTGCACTTCGCCGATGATCCGGGGGCCGTCATCGCCGAAGCGGCGCGGGTCGCTGGCAACGGGCGGGTTCTGATCGTCGATTTTGCCCCGCACGACCGCGAGGAATTTCGGACGCGTTACGCCCATGTCCGGCTCGGGTTCGACGACGGTCAGATCACCGGCTGGATGCGCGCGGTCGGCTTCGACGTCGTCCGCTTGCGCCATTTGTGCCCGAGCGATGCCTTTCCGCTGACGGTCAGTCTGTGGCTCGGTGTACGCCCGCAACAGGCCGAAAGGAAAGCCGCATGACGCTGTCCCTGCCACAGATGGCCGAGGCGGCGCGCGCGCTCGGGGCTCCCCTCTATGCCGATCTGGCGGGCGACATCGCCGTGTCGTTCGAATTCTTCCCGCCGAAGACTGAGATGATGGAGCGGACGTTGTGGGATTCGGTCACCGCGCTGACTCCGCTCGCCCCGTCATTCGTGTCCGTGACATATGGGGCAGGGGGGACGACGCGCGAACGAACCCACGCCACCGTTGCCCGCATCGCCCGCGACACGCCGCTGAAACCCGCGGCGCATCTGACGTGCGTCGACGCGAGCCGCGGCGAGATCGACGATATTGCCCGCGCCTATTGGGACGCCGGGGTCCGTCACATCGTCGCGCTACGCGGTGATCCACCCCGTGCGGGCGAGAAGTTTGCCGCCCACCCCGACGGCTATGCCAGCGCCGCCGACCTCGTCGCCGGGCT
>JAYTXW010000018.1:0-6923 GCA_043742745.1 Sphingomonadaceae bacterium | reverse complement strand
TTTTTGCTGTCCTACAGCATGGCTAATCGCTTATCGTCTCAGCAATGCTAACTTTTCTCTCTCGCACCGACGGCCGCCAATTCGTCGGCGCGGGGCCAGAGAAAAAAGATTTTTTGCGCGCCGTCGTGACCGTAGCGTGACCTTCGCGATCGATTTAACCACAATGGTACAATGACCGCCCCCGCAGCCCCCGCGACCGGTCTGTGGGCCGGTATTCGCCCGTATTTCGAGCGTGCACCGGTCGCGACGCTGCTTCTCGGCGTCGGTCAGGGCTTCCCCTATGCGATGATCGGGGCGACGCTGACGACGCGGCTCGCCGAGGCGGGGATCGAGAAAAAGACGGTGACGGCGTTCGCGCTCGGCATCCTGCTGTACAGCCTCAAGCCGATCTGGGCCCCGGCGGTCGACCGCGTCCGCATCCCTCTCCTTGCCGATGCGATCGGCCAACGGCGGGCGTGGCTGGTGGTCGCGGTCGCGATGGTCGTCGCGTCGGTCATCTGGCTCGGTTCGGTCGACCCACGCGCGTCGTTGGGGCTGACCGTCGCCGCCGCCCTCGCGGTCGCATTTTCGGGGGCGACCTACGACATTGTCAGCGACGCGATCCGCATCGAAACGCTGTCGCCGCGCCAGCTCGGCGTCGGCTCGGGCATGGTCCAATACGGCTGGCGGATCGGCGCGGCGGCGGCGGGTGCGCTCGTCCTGTTCGTTGCGACGCGCTTCGGCTGGGCGATCGGCTATGCCTCGGCGACGCTGTTCGGGCTGGCCCCGCTCGCGGCGGTGGCGCTGACGGGGGAGCCGGTGCGCGTGGTCGACAAGGTCGTCCGGCGCGGGTTGGCGGCGGTCGGCGACGCGGTCATCGGCCCGCTCGTCGACTTCGCCCGCCGCGACGGCGCGATCGTCGTGCTGATCTTCATCCTGATCCACAAGATGGGCGATACGATCGCACAGTTGAGTTTCCGGCTGCTGTTCCACGACCTCGGCTTCACCAAGGACGAGGTCGCGACGTACGACATCGGTTTCGGGCTGGTCGGCTATCTCGTCGGGCTGTTCGTTGGCGGGATCGTCTACACGCGGATCGGCATGAAGCGCGCGGTGCTGCTCGGGCTGGTCCTGATCGCGTGCTCGAACCTCAGCTTCAGCGTCCTTGCCGCCTACGGCCATTCGAATGCCGGGCTGGCGGCGGCGATCAGCTTCGAAAGCTTCGCGGGCAGCATCGGCGACGTCGCCATCGTCGCGTATCTGTCGGCACTGTGCAATTTGCGCTTCACCGCGACGCAGTTCGCGCTGCTGTCGGCGCTGCGCGCGATCCTTGGGCGCTTCGTCAGCGGGACGACGGCGGGGGCGTTGATTGAAAAGGTCGGCTTCGTCGATTTCTACGTGCTGACATCGGCGCTGACCTTGCCCGGCATCGCCTTGTATCTGTTTATGTTGCGGCGGGGCCTGGTCGCGGTGCCGGGCACCGATTCGGGCAAACCCTACGTATAAGTTACACTGTCACAATTCGCCGGTAAAGCATCCGGCATTGGCTGACGCGGGAACGAAAAACCGATGAGATTTTCAGGCAAGGCAGCGACGGCGGTCGCGGCGCATCTCCTCGAACGGACGCCGCACCTCCACCGGTCGGGGACGCTCGACGTCCGGCTGGCGACGACCGAGGCTGAAATCGCAGCGGCGCAGGCGCTCCGCTACCAGATCTTCTACGACGAGATGGGGGCCGCGCCGACCCCGGCGATGGTTACCGCGAAGCGCGACGTCGACAGCTATGACGCGATCTGCGACCACCTTCTTGTCATCGACCACGGGATGCCGGGTGACGGGCCGCACGTCGTCGGCACCTATCGCCTGCTTCGCCAGGTCGTCGCGGCGATGAACCACGGCTTTTATTCGGCGGGCGAATACGATCTGTCGCCGCTGATCGCGCAGTCGGCGCACGGCGGGCAGTTGCTCGAACTCGGGCGGAGCTGCGTCGCCCCGGCGTACCGCACCAACACGACGATCACCCTGTTGTGGCGCGGCATCGCGAGCTACCTCCAAAGCCATGCGATCGGCCATATGTTCGGCTGCGCGTCGCTCCACGGAGCCGACCCCCGCGTCCACGCCGCCGAGCTCAGCTACCTCTATCACCACCATCTCGCCCCGCCCGAACTCCGCGCCCGCGCGCTTGGCGACCATTATGTGGCGATGGACCGCCTCCCCGCCACCGCCTACGACGAGCGCGCCGCCGCCAAGGCGCTGCCGCCGCTGATCAAGGGCTATTTGCGCGTCGGCGCGATGATCGGCGACGGCGCGTATGTCGACCCGCAGTTCAACACCACCGACGTTTTCGTCGTCATGCCGGTCGAACGGATCACGCGGCGCTACGCGGGGCGTTTCGGCGCGGGGGCGAACGACGCCGAGTAGCGTTCGGCGGCTCGGCCCCTATATCGGGGACGTATGACCGCCACCCTGTACAACACCGCGATCCTCCGCCTCGCCGCCGCGATCCCGCTCGCCGGTCGCCTCGACGGCTGCCAAGCGAGCGTCACCCGCGTGTCGCCGGTGTGCGGCAGCCGGGTCATCGCCGATGCCGACGTCGCCGATGGGCGCGTCACGCGCTTCGCCCATGATGTCCGCGCGTGCGCGCTGGGGCAGGCGTCGGCGGCGCTGCTCGGCGCGGGCGTGATCGGCGCGACGCCGGGTGAACTGAGCGCGGCGCGCGACGACCTCGCCGCGTATCTGAAGGGGGACGCCGCGACCCCCGGCGAATGGCCGGGGTTGGAGGTGTTCGCCCTCGCCCGCCCGCACACGGCGCGACACGGGTCGATCCTGCTCGCGTTTCAGGCAGCGGCCGACGCGGCGCAGGCCGCTGCTGCTGACGCGGCGCAGGCTGCTGCTGTTGACTGACCCGCAAAACCATTTTCCTACACGCCTGATCGCGCCTATGCGGTTGACCCGAACGATACCAGGGGAGTTGCCGACATGACGACGAGCACCGAAATCCGCCTGAAGACCCGGCCCGTCGGCATGCCCGCTGCCGCGAATTTCGAGGCCGCGACGGTCGATGTTGCCGCGCCGGGTGACGGGCAAATTCTCGTCCGCAACACCTTCATGTCGGTCGATCCCTATATGCGCGGACGGATGTACGACCGCGCAAGCTATGTCCCGCCGTTCCAGATCGGCGAGGCGCTTCAGGGCCATGCCGTCGGCGAAGTCGTCACGTCGAACGCCGTCGGCTTTGCTCCCGGCGACCTCGTGTCGTCGATGTTCGGCTGGCGCGAGGCGTTCACCGTCGCCCCCGCCGTGTTCGCCGCGATGCCCGCGATGTTCAGCAAGCTGCCCGTCATCCCCGGCGTGTCGCCCAGCGCGTTCCTCGGCGTCCTCGGGATGCCCGGTCTGACCGCCTATGCCGGGCTGCTCGAAATCGGCGCGCCGAAGGAAGGCGACACGGTGTTCGTCAGCGGCGGTGCAGGCGCAGTCGGCAGCCTTGTCGCGCAGATCGCCAAGATCAAGGGCTGCACCGTCGTCGCGACGGCGGGCAGCGCGGCGAAGTGCAACTGGCTCCGCTCGGTCGGCGTCGACCACGCGATCAATTACAAGGACGGCAATCTACTGGCGCAGGTTCAGGCGGCGGCACCGAAGGGCATCGACGTCTATTTCGACAATGTCGGCGGCGAGCATCTGGAAGTCGCGATCGAGGTTGCGCGGCAGGGTGCGCGCTTCGCCGAATGCGGCAAGATTTCGGAATATAACGCGACCGAACCCGCGCCCGGCCCCCGTAACATGATCCAGATCGTCGGCAAAAGTCTCAAGATCCAGGGCTTTATCGTCAGCAACCTCAGCCACCTCCAGCCGCAGTTCGTCGTCGACATGGGCCAGTGGATCGCCGCGGGCCGGATCAAGTGGGAAGAAACCGTGATGCACGGTATCGCTGCCGCTCCCGACGCCTTCATCGGGTTGTTCTCGGGCGGCAACACCGGCAAAATGGTGGTGAAGCTCTAACGGCGGAACCCTGTGCCATCCCCGCCAGCGCGGGGACGGTAGAAAACGTGCAATACTAATATTAACCAGTAAAGTTATAAAAGCCCCTAAAAACCCTTTCCCGGGCGCTTACTTCGCTTACTTGTTCATCTTTACGAACCAGATTGGCCAGAAGGCGGTCACGCATAATGCGCCAGCCGCAGCCCGGCCCTCGGCCAGCGGCACTTCGCCAGTCGCCCGGTCGTCGACAGCGTCACCCATGCATCCATCATGTCGTCGCCGCCAAAAACGATGTTCGTCGTCAGCAGGTCGGGAAAGGCGAAGTCTTCCTGCGCCCCTGTGATGGGATCGACCGAGCAGATACCCGGGCGCTCGATGAGCGTCGCCACCGCGACTCGCCCGTCCGCCTCGATCGCCAGGCTGTCGAGATAGGTGTAACCGGGGAAGCTCGTCACGACGCGCCCCGGCACCGCCGGGATCGGCGACGGCGCGACGGTGCCGGGGCCGGTGATGTCGAACGCCAGCAGCAGCCGCGCTTGGGTGCACGCGGTGTAGACGGTCCGGCCATCGGGTGACAGGCCGACGCCGTTCATGTTCGGCCCGTGAACGGCGCAGACGATACCCGACCCGTCGGCCTGCGCGTAATACAGCCCGCCGGTGTCGGTCGAATGCGCGCGGTGCTTGCCGAGGTCGGTGAACCAAAAGCCGCCGTGCGCGTCGAACACGATGTCGTTCGGCCCCGACAGCGGGTGGCCGTCGCACGCATCGTACAGCCGCTCGACCTTGCCGGTGCCGAGGTCGATCCGCTCGATCCGCCCGGTCGTATAGTCGTCGGGCGCTCCGCCTGGCAGCAGCAGCCCGCCCGCGTCGCTCCACGTAAAGCCGCCGTTGTTGCACAGGTACAGCGCGCCGTCGGGTCCGAGCGCGAGGCCGTTGGGGCCGCCACCCGGCGTTGCGATGACCTCGGCTCGCCCGTCGGGAAGGACGCGCGTCACCCGCCCCGCCTTGATCTCGACGACGATGACCGACCCGTCCTCAAACCACACCGGGCCTTCGGGAAAGGCAAGGCCTTCGGCGACAATCGAATGGGCGTGCATGGCGGCTCTCCCCAATGTCCGGTCTGATTCCGGTCGAACGCAAGGGTAACGCAACCGCACCGGCGGGCAACCCACCGCACGATAAAATCACTGTTCCCCTTTCACCCCATTGGCCCTATCGATGGACCGCCGCCGACGGGGAGCCGCCGTGACTTTCACCATTACCGCGATTGCCGTCGTCGTCGCCGTTGTCACGTTCGGCATCGCGTGGCTCGTCTGGGGGCGTCCGGCGGCAGCGACGCGCGCGGCGGCAGCGACGGCGGGTGCCGCGCTCGCCGCCACGCAGGCCGAGGTCGTCAACCTCCGCGTCCGCATTGCCGGTCACGCCGTCGAGGTCGCCGCGCTCCAGGACCGCAAGGCCGAGCTCGAAGCGGTCGACCGCGCCCACACCGCCCTGGTCGGCGACCACGCCACCTTGCGCGCCACCCTCGCTGAGCGCGACGCCGCCCACGCCCGCCAGCTTGTCGCGCTCAACGACTCGTTCGCCGGACTCGCCGCAAAGGCGCTCGACGGCGCGCAGGCCGCGTTCCTCGAACGCGCCGAAGCGCGCTTCGTCGAACACAAGGCGCTGTCGGAAAGCGGGATGGCCGCACTCCTTGCCCCCGTCGCGGAAACGCTGACGCGCTACGAGGGCGAACTCAAGAAGGTCGAGGTTGCGCGCGCCGAAGCCTATGGTGGCTTACGCGAACAGGTCAGCGCGCTCGCGCTCGGCAACGCACGGGTCAGCGATGAGGCAGCGAAGCTCGTCTCGGCGCTGCGGTCGAGCGGCAAGACGAGCGGCAGCTGGGGCGAGGCGCAGCTGCGCAATGTCCTCGATATGGCAGGCCTGCGCGAAGGCATCGACTTCACCCTGCAAACGAGCGTCGGCGGCGAGGACGGCGGTAAGCGCCCCGACGCGATCATCAACCTGCCTGGCGGTCGCCAGCTGATCGTCGATTCGAAATGCTCGCTCAACGACTATCTGAGCGCTGGCGAGGCGGAGACCGACGACGCGCGCCGCGCCGCCTTCCGCCGCCACGCCGCCGCTGTCCGGACCCACGCGCGCGGATTGGGCGACAAGAATTACTGGAAGGACTTCGGCGCGTCGGCGGACTTCGTCGTCATGTTCTTGCCCGGCGAGAACTTCCTCTCGGCAGCGCTTGAACACGATCTGCCGCTCCTCGGCTGGGCGTTCAATCAGCGCATCCTGCTGTCGGGCCCGATCAACCTGCTGGCGATCGCCAAGACCGTTGCGCTGGTATGGCGACAGGAGACGCAGGCCGAACAATGGCGCGAGATCGGGGCGATGGGGGCGGCGCTCCATGCCTCGATCGCGACGATGGTCGACCATCTCGCGGGCGTCGGCAAGAACCTGACGCAGGCGGTCAATGGCTATAACGAGTTTGTCGGCAGCCTCGAACGCAACGTCTTGCCCAAGGCGCGGCGCTTCACCGACCTCGGCGTCGATCCCGGAAAGAAGCCAGTTCCCGCGCTCGCGCCGATCGAGGTGCTCGCGCGCACGGCGGTCGCGCCCGAACTGCTGGCGGCTCCGGTTCCGCTCGCCGCCGAATGATGGTGCCCACGGCCGGAATCGAACCGGCATGACCTTGCGGTCGAGGGATTTTAAGTCCATTTTTGGTTAGCACGAGGCGGTGCCATCAGCTGCTATTCTAGCGTGTTTTCAACGGGTTAATCTTCAGAGATACCACTAGAACATACCATGAATTGCTGGGTAAATCCGCGCACGATTCACCACAAATTCACCGCGCTACGTTCGCGTTCTGTCCACATGGTTGCCCGCCGATCGCACCGGCGGGCGCAGTGGTCACGCGACGGCCGCCGCGAGCGTTGGCGATAGCCGCAGCAGGTCCGCGACGATCGAGCGCGGTA
>JAYTXW010000017.1:0-7966 GCA_043742745.1 Sphingomonadaceae bacterium | reverse complement strand
CCCCGATTACAGCCGCGGCATCCCCACCGCCAACGACCGGCTCCTCAAGATCGACCGCAAGAGCCTCGCGCAGGGCGTCGACCGCGTCGCCGCGATCGCGACGACCGAAAAGACGCGCGCGGTGAAAATTGCGCTGGGCCACGACAAGGTGACGCTGTCGGTGACCAGCCCCGAAAACGGGACTGCGTCAGAGGAAATCCCCGCCGATTATACCAGCCCCGAGTTCGAGGTCGGGTTCAACTACCGCTACCTTCTCGACATCCTCGATCAGGTCGGCAGCGATCTCGTCGAAGTCCACCTCGCCGACGCCGCCGCCCCGACGCTCATCCGCGTCAACGACACGAGCGAGGCGCTATACGTCCTGATGCCGATGCGGGTGTGACGGCGCGGGTGCTGCGCCGATGACGTTCGACGACGTCGCCGTGATCGCGCTGGTGCTTCCGGCCACCGTGCTTGGGACGTCATACGGGACGCCCGCGATCAAGGTTGGCGGCAAGCTGCTCGCCCGGCTGCGCGAGGACGGCGACATGGTGCTGAAGGTCGAGGACGGCCTCCGCGAGGCGCTCCTTGAAACGCAGCCCGACGTTTTTCACACGACGCCGCATTATGACGATTATCCGACAGTGCTCGTCCGGCTGGCAATGGCCGATGCCGACCAGATTGCCGGATTGGTCGAGCGCGCGTGGGGCGGGCTGGCGAGCGCGAAGGTGCGGCGCGCGCGCGTCTAGGCGCGCGACAAGCAGCTCCGGGGTGGGTCCGCGCGCCTGCGGACCCCGGTGCCGCAGCGGGTCCGCGACGTTGCGCGCCTTGACCCGCAGGTGGTCCGCGCTGTTGTCACGGGAATGATCACGCTCATTCCCGTTCTCGGCGACCAGCTCAGCCACAGCCTCGCATCTCTCGCCGACGGGCCGAGTGACCGAATCGTGCTGATGGTCGAGGTCGCCGACGAGGCGCGCTACGTCCGCCACCACGTCAAAAAGATCGCCCTCGTGTTCGCAGCAATGCGCCATTTTGCCAATGAATTGAGGGCGATGGGCTGGACGGTCGACTATGTTAAGCTCGACGACGCCGGCAATACTAGCAGCTTCACCGGCGAAATCGTCCGCGCCGCCGCCCACCACCAAGTTTCTGCGATCTGCGTTGTCGAACCCGGCGAATGGCGCGTCGCGTCAATGATCGACGGCTGGGCGACAGCGACGGGAGTCGCCGTCGAAATCCTCCCCGACGACCGTTTCCTCTGCTCAAAAGCGGACTTCGCCGATTGGGCTGGCGCACGCAAGCGGTTGATAATGGAAGACTTCTACCGCGAAATGCGGAAGCGGACGGGACTGCTCATGGCGTTTGGCAAACCCGTCGGCAACCGCTGGAACCTCGACGTCGACAACCGCAAGGTGCCGCCGCGCGGAACTAACTACCCTGCCGTGGCAACCTTCGTCCCCGACGCGATCACCCGCGAAGTCCTTGAGCTTGTGGGCGAACGTTTTGCCGGCCACTTCGGCGATCTCGAACCATTCGGCTTCGCCGTCACCCGCGCCGACGCACTTGTCGCGCTCGACACGTTCGTTGCCGACGCCCTCCCACGCTTCGGTGATTATCAGGACGCGATCGTCGAAGGCCAGCCGTTTCTCTACCACGCACTTCTAAGTCCTTATCTGAATTGCGGATTATTGACTGCGCGCGAAGTCGTCGACGCCGCCGCCGCGGCGTACGCGCGCGACGAAGCACCGTTGAATGCGGTCGAAGGCTTCATCCGCCAGATCATCGGCTGGCGCGAATATGTCCGTGGCATCTACTGGTGGGCGGGGCCCGAATATAAACAATCCAATGCGTTGACCGCGACGCGCGATCTTCCCTTGTTCTACTGGACCGGCGAGACCGACCTTCGCTGTATCGCCCAATCGGTCACGCAGGTTCGCACCCACGCCTATAACCACCATATCCAGAGGCTGATGATCCTTGGCAATTTCGCCATGCTGATCGGGGTCGAGCCCGCCCAGATTGAGGAGTGGTTCCTCGTCGTCTACGCCGATGCCTATGAATGGGTGGAATTGCCCAACGTCCACGGTATGAGCCAGTTTGCCGACGGCGGCCTGTTAGGCTCGAAACCCTATGCTGGCGGCGGCGCGTACATTGACCGGATGAGCGACCATTGCGGGCGGTGCCGCTACGACGTGAAGCAAAAGACCGGCCCCGATGCGTGTCCGTTCAACGCCTTGTACTGGGATTTCCTCGCCCGCCACCGCGAATTGCTTAAGACCAACAGCCGGTTGTGGCGGATGTACGACGGCTGGGATCGGCTCGGCCCGGAACGGCAGGTGGCAACAAGGGCCAGTGCAGCGACATTCATGGCGATGCTGCCTGGCGCGGCGCGGGGGTGGGCGGTGGCGGAGTGACTTGCTAGGGCAGGGCGTGGCCGCCCTCACCCGCCTGACCCTGACTGATTTCCGATCCTATGCGACCGCCGATGTCACCGTCGCGGCTGGGGCGATCGTTGTCACCGGCGACAACGGCCAGGGCAAGACCAACCTCCTCGACGCGGTGTCACTGTTGTCGCCGGGGCGGGGCCTGCGCGGAGTCGCGCTGTTTGACGCGGCGCGGAGCGGCGGGCCGGGGGGATGGACGGTCGCTGCAGAACTTGCGGCGGACGGCGGGGCGGTGACAATCGGCACGGGGACGGTACCTGACGCGCCCGACCGCCGCGTTGTCCGGATCAACGGGGCCGCCGCTCCCATCGCGCGACTCGGCGAGTGGCTGTCGGTCCTGTGGCTGACCCCGGCGATGGACCGGCTGTTTGTCGATACTTCTAGTGCGCGGCGGCGCTTCCTCGATCGCCTTGTACTCGCGCTCGACCCCAGTCACGGCGGTGAGGTGACGCGCTACGACGCCGCGATGCGCGCGCGGACACGGCTGCTCACGGGCGACGCGCCGCCCGATCCGGTCTGGCTTGCCGGACTCGAGCGGGCAATGGCGGCGCATGGCGCGACCGTCGCGGCATCGCGGCGCTCGACCGTCGCGGCACTGGGTGAGGCCTTGGCGGCCGCGTCGACGGACTTTCCCCGCGCTACGATCGCCCTCGCTGCCAACGATGCCGACGACCTTGCCGCCGTTCTAACGCGCAATCGCGCGGTTGACGCTGCCACCGCCCGCGCGACTGTCGGGCCGCACCGTGCCGACCTGATCGTGACCTATGCCGCCAAGGGTCAGCCCGCCGCGCGGAGTTCGACCGGCGAACAAAAGGCACTGCTCCTTGGGCTTATCCTCGCCCACGCCGGACTGGTTGCGACGCGAACCGGGGCTGCGCCGATCGTGTTGCTCGACGAGGTCGCCGCGCATCTCGACGCCCATCGCCGCGCCGCGCTGTTCGATCGGCTGGGCGGCCACGGACAGGTCTGGCTGACGGGAACCGAGGCGGCGCTGTTCGCGGGTTTGGCGGCACAACGCCTTCACGTCGCTAATGGACACGTCGCTTAATGCTCGCGTCCGCGCGCGCGAGTCTCTATACGGATGTGACAGTTCCGCGCGGGTGCACCGCGCGGGCGACTTTGAGGCGCGACGGTCGCGCCGCCGGGGAAACACGTGTCCGACGAAACCAACATGGCCGAGGCCGACTACGGTGCCGACTCGATCCAGGTGCTGCGCGGCCTCGACGCCGTCCGCAAGCGTCCGGGTATGTACATCGGTGATACCGACGACGGTTCGGGGCTGCACCACATGGTGTTCGAGGTCAGCGACAACGCGATCGACGAGGCGCTGGCGGGGTATTGCGACCGCATCGACATCCGGCTGAACGCTGATGGCAGCGTCACCGTCGCCGACAACGGGCGCGGTATTCCAACCGGCATTCACAGCGAGGAAGGCGTCAGCGCCGCCGAATTGGTGATGACGCAGCTCCACGCCGGCGGCAAGTTTAACAACAGCGACGAGAATGCGTACAAAGTCTCGGGTGGCCTGCACGGCGTCGGTGTCAGCGTCGTCAACGCGCTGTCGGAATATCTGACGCTCCGCATCTGGCGCGAGGGCCACGAGCACAGCATGACCTTCCGCAACGGAGATCCCCAGGCCCCGCTTGCCATCGTCGGGCTACAGGGCGACCGGCGCGGAACCGAGGTCACCTTTCTCCCCAGCCCCGTGACCTTCAAGATCGTCGAGTTCGATTTCGCCAAGCTCGAACATCGCTTCCGCGAACTGGCGTTCCTCAATTCGGGCGTCCGCCTGTTTCTGACCGACGCCCGCCACGCCGAGCATATTGCGACCGAGCTCTATTACGAGGGCGGGATCGCCGCCTTTGTTGCCTTTCTTGACAAGTCGAAGACCTCTCTGATTCCCGCGCCGGTCGCCATCCACGGCGAACGCGACGATATCAGCATCGACGTGGCGCTCGAATGGAACGACTCCTACTACGAACAGGTTCTCTGCTTCACCAATAACATCCCCCAGCGTGACGGTGGCACGCACTTGGCCGCCTTCCGCGCCGCGCTGACCCGCACGCTTAACAGTTACGCCGACAGGTCGGGCGCGCTCAAGAAGGAGAAGGTCGCGCTGACCGGTGACGATATGCGCGAAGGGTTGACCGCGATCATCTCCGTCAAACTGCCCGATCCCAAGTTCAGCAGCCAGACCAAGGACAAGCTCGTCTCGTCCGAGGTTCGCCAGCCGCTCGAGGCGCTGATCGCCGACAAGCTCGCCGAATGGCTCGAGGAAAATCCCGGCCATGCCAAGACGATCATGGCGAAGATCATCGATGCCGCCGCCGCGCGCGAGGCGGCGAAAAAGGCGCGCGACCTCACCCGGCGCAAGGGCGCGCTCGACATCGCCTCGCTGCCCGGCAAGCTCGCCGACTGTCAGGAGCGCGATCCCGCCAAGTCTGAACTGTTCCTCGTCGAGGGCGACTCGGCCGGTGGTTCGGCCAAGCAGGGGCGCAACCGCGCCTATCAGGCGATCCTTCCACTGCGCGGCAAGATCCTCAACGTCGAGCGCGCGCGTTTCGACCGGATGCTGTCGAGCCGCGAGATCGGGACGATGATCCAGGCGCTCGGCTGCGGCATCGGCCGCGACGAGTTCAAGATCGAAAAGCTGCGCTACCACAAGGTCGTCATTATGACCGACGCCGACGTCGACGGCGCGCATATCCGGACGCTCTTGCTCACCTTCTTCTACCGCCAGATGCCCGAGCTGATCCGTGGCGGCTACCTCTACATCGCCCAGCCGCCGCTGTATAAAGTCAGCAAGGGCCGGTCGGAGGTTTACCTCAAGGACAACGCCGCCCTCGACGACTATCTTGTCGACTCTGGCCTCGGCGGCCTGACCCTTGACACCGCCAGTGGCGAGCGGCGCACCGGCGACGACCTCCGCGCGCTGACCGAACACGCGCGGCGGTTGAAGACGCTGATGACCTATGTGCCGACGCGCTACGACGCGCGGATCATTGAGGCGCTGGCGCTGACTGGCGGCCTCGCCGCTGATCTCGGCGGCGACGCGCTTGCAGCCGCAGCGACCCGAACGGCGGCTTGGCTCGACGCGAGCGACGACGTGTCCGGCTGGGTCGCCGAACCTGCGGTCGAGGGCGGCTATCATCTCAGCCGCGCGCTACGCGGCGTCACCGACCATTATATTGTTGATGCCGGGCTCCTCGCGTCCGCCGAGGCGCGCAAGCTTCACGCGCTGGGTAGCGATGAGGCCGCGACCTATGCGGCCCCGGCAAAGCTTGGCGACCGTGTCGTCCGCCGTCCATCGGAATTACTCGATGCCGTCCTCGACGCCGGACGCAAGGGTCTGTCGGTCCAACGGTACAAGGGCCTTGGCGAGATGAACGCCGAACAATTATGGGAAACGACCCTCGACCCGCAGGCGCGCGCGCTCCTCCGCGTCACCGCCGACGAAGCCGACCTCGCGGACGAAATTTTCACCAAGCTGATGGGTGATATCGTCGAACCGCGTCGCGCCTTCATCCAGGATAACGCCCTGTCAGTCGCCAACCTCGACGTTTAGCGTTTGCGCGTGCGCGCGGTCACTCGCTACGTCACCGCAGTCGGCGCGGCATAATATGGCCCTGCGGCTCGATGACCACGGGTCTATATTGAAAAGAGGTGCGCCAGTGAGCGCGCCCTTTTTGCAGCGAGACGACGCTCAACCTCAGGCGGCGACGGGCGTCGATGACTTGCGCCGACGACCCTGCAGACCGACGAGGCCGAAACCGACCACCAGCAGGCCCCAGGTCGCCGGTTCCGGAATGATCGCCGTCGGCAGCGGGGCTGGGTCGGCCGAAAAGCTTCCCGTCGACGTTGCGAAGAAGGTGCTGAGCGCCTGGCCAACGCCACCCCGACCGAGGCCCGGCGTGATCGAGCTCAGCGCCAACGAAAAATCCTTGTCGACGGTCGGAGTGAAATTCAGGAAATCCGACGTGTAGACGACCGTATTTCCCGCCTGGGTTGAACCGCCGACATTGCCCGATGTCGATGCGTTGCGCCCAAAGATCGCTCCGCCGCTGAAAAACGTAGCCGTGAGCAGATTGGCCCCAGTGTAATAGGTCGTGTGATCGACGACAAGATTGGCGACACCCGTGTAGATAAACGAGAAGGTACCAGTCGAAAGTTGCTGGATGTTGAAGCCGCCGCCGACAATGTCGGGCGTACCCGGATCGGCGACCGCACTGAATGTAAATGCTGCTTTGAGTGTGCCAAGGGCCGCGAGCTGCGTCAGCCGATCTCCGGGAGACGGCGATTGAAACGCGAATTTGGTTCCCGCCGTCCCGGGCGAATTCTGGCCGGGCGCCGCGATCGTATAGAGTTGTCCTCCGGCGGTTGCCGCAGGCGAATTAACGCCCGTGCCCGAGGTCGTTCCGGTACGCCGCCAATAGATATTCTGACCGCCGATGCCGCTATATGATGCGAAGGTTGTGATGGTAGCCGATGACGGCGACACGGCTGTCAGGGCGGAGCTGACAAAAACCGCCGCGATAAGCGCCCGAATGATCGTCATCGTTCATCCTCGAAAGCTAACATCCGATAAAAATGAAGATGCAATCTTTATGCCAATTCAAAATCCATCGTTAACTTGTTGAATTCTTAAGAATCGCTAATTTCCGTTTTTTCTGACGTGTAAAGAATTCCGACACTTTCCGGGCTTGGAGTCCAAGTTGCTTCGCCGGACGTGCCGAGTCCCAAACGACTGGCGTCGCAGGCGACGGCATCAGTTCGATGGCTGAATCGTAACGTAATCGCCAAGTACCGATGGTATTCCAACGCCCATGGTATGAAGCCGATGGTCGCGCCCAAGCCGTAAAACTTGCCCGCAGAAATTAATGACTTGTTCGGTCTGGCTGGTTCAAGATCGCCTCGGCGACCGTCGCGGTCGTGTCGCCGCCACCAACGATATTGCAGCGCAGCATTCTAAGAACGGAAAAGTGTCGGGATTTTTTACACTCTCATTTTAACGCCCGAAACGACCTTGTGTGGAATCAGGCGCTTACGCCGCAAGAGCCACGTGGCACGGTGTTTG
Organism: Sphingomonadaceae bacterium; assembly: GCA_043742745.1. Classification (GTDB taxonomy): domain Bacteria; phylum Pseudomonadota; class Alphaproteobacteria; order Sphingomonadales; family Sphingomonadaceae; genus Polymorphobacter_B. The sequence goes on along the minus strand of JAYTXW010000017.1, from coordinate 469 downwards.
CATTGCCCTCGGTGCTAAAATGTATCTGCGTTTAAGGAATATCTTAATGACCATCATTCGTACCCTCGCCGCCGTCGCGACTCTCGCCGCTGCCTTCACGGTTGCGACGCCGGCGTCGGCTGTTGTGACCACTTTCGCGAACTTCACTGGTGTCGGCGGCGCGAATATCTATTGGAAGCAGTCCGCGTCGCAGACCGGCGGTAGCTTCTACTCAATCGCCAATCCTGCCGCCACGACCGCCGGAGCGGTCGCTACGAAGTTCACCTTCCTGTCGCCTTCGCCGACCGATCGCCTGCAGGCTTTGGCGAATCTTGGCCAGTTGAATGCGTCCCTTACGTTCCTGGCAGTTGCGAATTCGGGCAACCCGGCATTGTCTTTCGGCGGATTTGCAATTCAGCCGTTGAGCACCGGTAGCTTTTCGTTCATCTACACGGGCGCTGCACCGCTCGTTGTTGACCACACAACGTAT
>JAYTXW010000016.1:0-2838 GCA_043742745.1 Sphingomonadaceae bacterium | reverse complement strand
TGCCCTGGAATGGACTCGAACCATCACATCGTTACCAATACCAGCACCTGAAGCTGGCGCGTCTACCAATTCCGCCACCAGGGCACGGTGAGCCGAGTGCCGCGGGGTAGAGACGGGTCTGGTTCTTGTCAACAACGGGTATATTGTCGGGGTCGGCGACGATGCCGACGACGCCGGATGGCGCGTCATCGTGGCCGACGGGCGGACGGCCGGCGCGGTTGTCAACGCTCCGCCGATCCGTCATGGGCCGAACAACAGCACCCGGTAGTGGGCGTGCAAGGAAGGGTTGCCATGACAATATTGGCGGACCGGGTGGTCGTCGTCGTCGGCGGGTCGGGGTTCATCGGGCGGTATCTGGTCCAGGAGCTGGCGCGCGCCGGGGCGCGGGTTCGTGTCGTTGTGCGTTCGGTAGAACGCGCCGGATCGCTGAAAACCCTCGGCGGACTTGGACAAATCGAAATTGTCGCGGGCGATGTCGCCCGACCGGCCACGATTGCCCCCGCGTTTGCCCACGCCGACGCCGGGGTCAACCTTGTCGGCATCCTCGACGAGCGCAGCGGCCAGACGTTCGCCGCCGTCCAGTCGAGCGGCGCGGCAACGGTGGCCAAAGCGGCGGCGGCGGCGGGGGTCGGTGCGTTCGTCCACGTGTCGGCGATCGGTGCAAACGCCGCGAGCGGGGCCGAATACGCCAAGACCAAGGCGGCGGGCGAGGCGGCGGCATTCGCCGCGCTGCCCCGTGCAACGGTGCTCCGCCCCAGCCTGGTGTTCGGCCCCGAGGACCAGTTCATCAACCGCTTCGCCTCGCTGGCGAAGGCGTCGCCGGTCGTCCCCGTCGTCGCCGGGGACACGCGGTTTCAACCTGTATATGTCGTCGACCTCGCCCGGGCGATCGTCGCCGCGCTCGCCGATCCGGCGAAGTTCGGCGGGGGCACGTTCGAGCTTGGCGGACCACGGGTCTATGCCTTCCGCGACATCATCGCATGGATCTGCCGCGAGATTCGTGTCGACAAGCCGTTGATCGAGGTGACCCCCTTCGTCGCGAAACTGATGGCCCGCGCGGGCGACGTCCTCCCGTTCATGCCGATGACCAGCGGGCAGTATATCATGCTTCAGTCTGACAATGTCGCCGCGCCGCCGGGGCTGGCGGCCTTTGGTATCGAGGCGACCCCGCTCGAGGCGATCGCGCCCGCCTATCTCGAGCGCTACCGGACATCGGGGCGCTTCCACCGTGACGTGGAGATGCCGAAATGACGAATGGTGCTACGGGGCATCCCCTCGTCGATGTCATCATCCTGGGCATCGTCGAGGGCGTGACGGAATTCCTCCCCGTGTCGTCGACCGGGCACCTGATCCTTGCCAGCCGCCTGCTCGGCTTCGATCCCGAGGCGTGGAAACTGTTCAACGTTGTCATTCAGTTGGGCGCGATCCTCGCGATTGTCGTGCTGTACTGGCGCACCTTCGCGGCCGTCATCGGCGGGATGTTCACGGGCAGCGGGGGCGCGTGGCGCTTTGTCCGCAACGTCGTCTTGGGCTTTGTCCCTGCAGGCGTCATCGGCTTCGCGCTGCATAAGCAGATCGAGGTCCTCCTTGGTCACGCCGAGGTCGTCGCAGTCGCGCTGATACTGGGCGGGATCGCGATACTGGCCGTGGAGAAATTCGCAAAAGCGGCCACGGTCGTGGGTGTCGCCGACATCCCGGTCAGGACCGCGATCGGTATCGGTTTTGCCCAGTGCCTCGCGATGGTCCCCGGCGTCAGCCGCAGCGGCGCGACGATCATGGGGGCGCTCGGCCTTGGCGTCGAACGGCGTACGGCGGCCGAGTTCAGTTTTTTCCTCGCCGTGCCGACGATGCTCGGCGCGACCGTCCTCGAACTGTGGAAAAATCGCGCCATGCTCAACCCGGGCGAGGTGCACGACATCGCGATCGGCTTCGTCGTCGCGTTCGTCGTGGCGATCGTCGTCGTGCGCGCGTTCGTCGCGATCATCAGCCGCCACGGCTTCGCGCCGTTCGCGTGGTATCGGATCGTCGCCGGGTCGGTCGCGCTGGTCTGGATCTACGCCGTCTGAGGCCGGAACATCACACACCGCACACGATGCGGGGGTGAAATCGCGCGCTATATTCGCGGTATGGGCGGCAGCGGCGCGGCGCAGCGCGGCCTCGAACCGCGCAAGCTCGGCGGCGAAGACATCGTCGACGCTCGGCACCTGCCCCTTCAGCTTACCCCACGAAAAGTTGCGGTTGGCCAACATCCCGCGGTTGGACAGCATATACATGAGCAACTTCTCGCTGCGGACATAGCGCTGGCCGACGATTTCGCCCTTGTACCACACGTCTTCGAGGACGCCGTGACGCGCGCCGTCGAACGCTTCGTCGTGGAGCGCCGCCATCCCCGCGCCGAGTGCAGCGTCCCACGCGCGGGCAAAATCGCGCCCGGTCTTGTGGCGGCGCAGCGCATGGGCGCTGTACGTCGACATTTCGATATGGTCGGCCTCGCAACTCGCACGGACGCTGCCCGTCACTGCGAGCGTGCGGATGAAAGCGTGCTGCTTCGCCGCCGTCCAGCCGTTGTGCCGGTGCCGCGGGGCGGCCGACAGAAAATCGAGGGCGTCGTCGCCCGAAGGTGGGGCTGCGGTGGCGGTGGTGGCGTTAGCAGCAGGGGCGGAAGCGGGGGTGAAGGTGGCGGGCGACATCAGGCGGTCCTTTCGACTCAACCCACTAGTCTATGACCTAAAAGGTTCCTGTAGGAAAGTTGTCTCACCTAATCCTACAAAACTACGAGGGCGATACAGTATCGCTTTTTATCTTTCTTCGTCATCGCGGCGGACGCCGCGACCCAAG
>JAYTXW010000015.1:0-28298 GCA_043742745.1 Sphingomonadaceae bacterium | reverse complement strand
ACCCGATAGGGTGAGCCATGGGTCCCGGCGTCCGCTGCGATGACGTGCTAGAACAGGAGTGCAATCCTCAGATCGTCCGGTTTCGGTATCAATCGCTTGAGATCGCCACTGTTAAGTTACCTTGTCTCGCCATAAATTACGGACTAGGGCATGATTCCTGTCCTAAAAACACTTTCTTGCTCGACACCGCCCCCAAACGCCGGTATTTGGTCGATTCTGGAAGGGGAGTGCGGCGATGCCGAATGCTACGATGCTGCGATTTACGGGTGTCGATCAGTCGTTCCCGACGAAGCGGGCCGCCGACGCGCGCGCCGACGACTTTCTCGAGATCGCGCGCCCGTATCTGATCGCCAAGGCGGAGGAGCAGGCGTCGCGCTGTTCGCAATGCGGTGTGCCCTTTTGTCAGGTCCATTGCCCGCTCCACAATAATATCCCCGACTGGCTGCGGCTGACCGCCGAGGGGCGGCTCGAGGAAGCATACGAGGCGAGCGCGGCGACGTCGTCGATGCCCGAAATCTGCGGGCGCATCTGCCCGCAGGACCGGCTATGCGAAGGCAATTGCGTCATCGAGCCGGGCTTCGGCGCGGTCACCATCGGCAGCGTCGAAAAGTTCATCACCGACACCGCGTGGGATAACGGCTGGGTCAAGCCGGTGCGGATCGTCGCCGACCGGTCGGGCCAGAGCGTCGGCATCATCGGCGCGGGTCCGGCGGGGCTGACCGCCGCCGAAATGCTCCGGGTGAAGGGGTATGCGGTCCACGTCTATGACCGTCACGACCGCCCCGGCGGCTTGCTGACCTACGGCATCCCCGGCTTCAAGCTGGAAAAGGACATCGTCGCGCGCCGCGTTGCCCGGCTGGCCGCAGCGGGGATCGTGTTCTACACCGGCGTGGATGTCGGCGGCGACGTCAGCCTCGACGACGTCCGCGCCCGCCACGATGCGGTGCTGATCGCCACCGGCGTCTATGCCGCGCGCGAGCTGACCGCGCCGGGGGTCAACGCGGCGGAGATCGTCCCCGCGCTCGATTTTCTGTTCGCGTCGAACCGGCGCGGCTTTGGCGAAACCGTCGCGGGGCTCGACGCGGCGGGGCGCGATGTCGTCGTCGTCGGTGGCGGCGACACCGCGATGGACTGCGTCCGCACCGCCGTCCGCCAAGGCGCGAGATCGGTCAAATGCCTGTACCGCCGCGACCGCGAGAATATGCCAGGGTCGCCGCGCGAAGTCGCCCACGCCGAGGAAGAAGGCGTCGAATTCGTCTGGCTCAGCGCCCCGGCGGCGTTTGACGGCGTCGAAGGTGGGGCGGTCACCGGCGTTCAGGTCCAGCGAATGCGCCTCGGCCCCGCCGATGCGAGCGGACGCCGCGCCCCCGAAGCCGACCCGACGGGGGTCGAACACATCCCCGCCGACCTCGTCATCAAGGCGCTGGGTTTCGATGCCGAGGACCTGCCAAAGCATTTCGCCGCCCCCGACCTTTCGGTCACGCGGTGGGGAACCCTGCGCGTCGACCACACGGCGATGATGACCAACCTGTCCGGTGTCTTCGCGGCGGGCGACATCGTCCGGGGGGCGTCGCTCGTGGTATGGGCGATCCGCGACGGGCGGGACGTGGCGAAGGCGATGCACAGCTGGCTGGCGGCGAAGGCGGCGGGCGAACGACGAGCAGCATGATGGTTTCCGCAACGACCGCAACCCCCGTCGCCATTTCTGACGCTGAGCGCGCGCGCGTCGCCGAGTTCGGGATGTATCGGCCCGATCTCGAATCCGATGCGTGCGGTGTCGGGTTGATTGCGGCGACCGATGGCAAACCGAGCCGCCGGGTCGTGACGGCGGCGATCGATGCGCTCAAGGCGGTGTGGCATCGCGGTGCGGTCGATGCCGACGGCAAAACCGGCGACGGCGCGGGCATCCACGTCGAACTGCCGGTCGATTTCTTCGTCGAACATATCGGGCGGGCGGGGCACGCGGTGTTGCCGAACCGGCTCGCGGTAGTCATGATCTTTTTGCCGCGCACCGACCTGAACGCGCAGGAGACGTGTCGGACGATCGTCGAGAGCGAGATCATCGGCTTCGGCTACGCGATCTATGGCTGGCGGCAGGTGCCGGTCGATACGCACGTCATCGGCGCGAAGGCGGCGGCATCGCGCCCCGAGATCGAGCAGATCATGATTGCTGGCCCCTTGGCAGGCGACGTCGAGGCGTTCGAGAAGGACCTGTACCTGATCCGGCGGCGGATCGAAAAGGCGGTCATCGCGGCACAGATTCAGGGGTTCTACATCTGCTCGCTGTCGGCGCGGTCAATCATTTACAAGGGGTTGTTCCTCGCCGAGGAGCTGAGCGTCTTTTATCCCGACCTTGCCGACGAGCGCTTCAAATCGCGCTTTGCCATCTATCATCAGCGGTACAGCACCAACACTTTCCCGCAATGGTGGCTCGCACAGCCGTTCCGCTGCCTTGCCCACAACGGCGAGATCAATACGATCCGCGGCAACAAGAACTGGATGAAAAGCCACGAGATCAAGATGGCGGCGTCGGCGTTCGGCGAGCATTCGGCCGACATCAAGCCGCTGATCCCGGCGGGAGCGAGCGACACCGCCGCACTCGACGCGGTGTTCGAGGCGTTCGTCCGGTCGGGCCGCGACGCGCCGACCGCCAAGCTGATGCTGATCCCCGAGGCGTGGAACGCCGATGACACGCTGCCCGCCGCGCACCGCGCGATGTATGCCTTTTTCGCGAGCGTGATGGAGGCGTGGGACGGGCCAGCGGCGCTGGCGATGACCGACGGGCGCTGGGTGCTGGCCGGGGTCGACCGCAGCGCGCTGCGCCCGATGCGCTGGCTGACGACGAGCGACGGGCTGCTGATCACGGGGTCGGAGGCCGGGATGGTCGTCGTTCCCGAAACGTCGATCACGGCGAAGGGGGCGCTTGGGCCGGGGCAGATGATCGCGGTCGATCTCGACGGCGAGGCGGGCGAGGGACCCCGTTTATACACCGACCGCGCGGTCAAGGACCGGATCGCACGCGCCGCACCCTATGCCGACTGGGTCGAACATTTCCGCCGCTTCGCCGATCTGCCGGGCCATGCCGATGCCCAGCCGCCGACGCCGTTCGACCGTGCCGAACTGCGCCGCCGCCAGGTTGCCGCCGGACTGACCGCCGAGGACATGGAACTGCTGCTTGCTCCCATGGTCGAGGACGCCAAGGAGGCGATCGGCAGCATGGGGGACGACGCCCCGCTCGCGGTGATTTCGTCGCGCCCGCGCTGCCTCAGCCACTTCTTCCGTCAGAACTTCAGCCAGGTGACCAACCCGCCGATCGATTCCCTGCGCGAGACGCGGGTGATGTCGCTGAAGACGCGCTTCGCCAATTTCGGCAACATTCTCGATCATGACGCGCGGCAGGAAGGGGTGATGGTCCTCGATTCGCCTGTCCTGACGAACCGCGACTGGGACGTGCTGTCGGCGCATTACGCGCAGCAGGGGGCGACGATCGACTGCACCTTCGACGTCACCGGCGGCCCCGACGCGCTGCGCGCCGCGATCGCCCGTGTCCGGTCGGAGGCCGAGGTCGCGGTGCGATCGGGCAAGAGCCAGTTGTTTCTGACCGACGAGAACGTCTCGGCCGACCGCGCCGGGATCACGATGATCCTTGCCGCCGCCGGGGTGCATACGCACCTCGTCTCGCGCGGCCTGCGGGCGTTCGCCAGCATCAACGTCCGGTCGGCGGAATGCCTCGACACGCATTATTTCGCGGTGCTGATCGGGGTCGGCGCAACGACGGTGAACGCTTACCTCGCCCAGGCCGCGATCGCCGACCGCCACGCGCGCGGGCTGTTCCCGGGGCGCAGCCTCGACGAATGCGTCGCGCGGTACAAGAAAGCGGTCGACGACGGGCTGCTCAAGATCATGGCGAAGATGGGGATTGCCGTCATCTCGTCGTACCGCGGCGGGTACAACTTCGAGGCGGTCGGGTTGAGCCGCGCGCTGGTTAACGATTTCTTCCCCGGAATGCCGGCGAAGATTTCGGGTGAAGGCTTCGCCTCGCTCCACCTCAACGCCCGCGACCGCCACGAGCTGGCGTGGGACGAGGATGTTGCGGCGTTGCCCGTAGGCGGGCTGTACCGCTACCGCGCCGGGGCGGAGGACCATGCGTATCAGGCAAACCTGATCCATCTGCTCCAGACGGCGGTGACGCGCGACAGTTACAGCGACTATACCCGCTTCAGCAGCGCGGTCGCCGAACTGCCGCCGATCTATCTGCGCGACCTGCTCGAATTCAACTGGGCGAAGACGCCGGTGCGCGTCGACGCGGTCGAATCGATCACCGAAATCCGCAAGCGCTTTGTCACGCCGGGGATGAGCCTTGGCGCACTATCGCCCGAGGCGCACGAGACGCTGGCGATCGCGATGAACCGGATCGGCGCGAAGGCGGTCAGCGGCGAGGGCGGCGAGGACCGCGCGCGGTTCACCCCCTATGCCAACGGCGACAACGCCAATTCGGCGGTCAAGCAGATCGCGAGCGGGCGTTTCGGCGTGACGGCGGAATATCTGAATGCCTGCACCGAAATCGAGATCAAGGTCGCGCAGGGGGCGAAGCCCGGCGAGGGCGGGCAGTTACCGGGGTTCAAGGTGACCGAGCTGATCGCCCGCCTGCGCCACGCGACGCCGGGCGTGACGCTCATCAGCCCGCCGCCGCACCACGACATCTATTCGATCGAGGACCTGGCGCAGTTGATCTACGACCTCAAACAGATCAACCCGGTCGCGCTGGTGTGCGTCAAGCTGGTGAGCAGCGCCGGGATCGGCACGGTGGCGGCGGGCGTCGCGAAGGCACACGCCGACGTCATCCTCATCAGCGGCCATGTCGGCGGAACCGCCGCGTCGCCGCAATCGTCGATCAAATACGCGGGCACGCCGTGGGAAATGGGTCTGAGCGAGGTCAATCAGGTCCTGACGCTCAACGGCCTGCGCCACCGGGTCAAGCTGCGGACCGACGGCGGGCTGAAGACCGGGCGCGACATCGTTATCGCCGCGATCCTCGGTGCCGAGGAATACGGCATCGGCACGCTCGGGCTGGTGGCAATGGGGTGCATCATGGTTCGCCAGTGCCACAGCAACACCTGCCCGGTCGGCATCTGTAGCCAGGACCCGGCGCTGCGCGCGAAGTTCGACGGGACGCCGGAGAAGGTCATCAACCTGATGAGCTTCATTGCCGAGGAAGTCCGCGACATCCTTGCCAAACTCGGCGCGAAAAGCCTCGACGAGGTCATCGGCCGGACCGAACTGCTGCGGCAGGTCAGCCGCGGGGCCGAGCACCTCGACGACCTCGATCTGAACCCGATCCTCGTCAAGGTCGATGCGCCCGACGAAAGCCGCCGCTTCGGCATCGCCAACCACCGGAACGAGGTTCCCGACAGCCTCGACGTCGACATGCTCCGCGACGGCGCGGCGCTGTTCGAGCGCGGTGAGAAGATGCAGCTGACATACACCGTCCGCAACACTCACCGCGCCGTCGGCACGCGGGCGTCGTCGGCGATCGTCCGGAAGTTCGGCATGACGGGGCTGGAGCCGGGTCACCTCCACGTCCGGCTGCGCGGGAGCGCGGGGCAGAGCCTCGGCGCGTTCGGGGTGCAGGGGCTGACGCTCGAGGTGTTCGGCGAGGCGAACGACTATGTCGGCAAGGGCCTGAGCGGCGCGACGATCATCGTCCGCCCGATGGTGTCGTCGCGGCTGATCGCGCGCGACCACACGATCATCGGCAACACCGTTTTATACGGCGCGACGTCGGGCCGCCTGTTCGCGGCGGGGCGCGCGGGCGAACGCTTCGCGGTGCGCAACAGCGGGGCGATCACTGTCGTCGAGGGCTGCGGCGCGAACGGTTGCGAATATATGACCGGCGGGGTCGCGGTGATCCTGGGGAGCACGGGCGATAATTTCGGCGCGGGCATGACCGGCGGAATGGCGTTCGTCTACGACGGCCCCCACGGCGGCGACGGGGCGTTCGCGCGCCGGATCAACCCCGAATCGATCGTCCTCGTACCGGTCCTCAGCGCGCATTGGGACAGTGTCCTGCGCGCGCTCGTCGAGCAACACGTCGCTGTCACAGGGTCGAGCTGGGCGGGCGAGCTGCTGCTCGACTGGGAGCGGAGCCGCGGCGATTTCTGGCAGGTGTGCCCAAAGGAAATGCTGGGGCGGCTGACGCATCCGCTCGACGATGCGGCGGTGCTGGAGGCAGCGGAATAGACGTGCTGGCCCTTGAACCGCCGACTGTCCTAGCCATATAGCACAGTAGTTGCTTGCAAAGGATGCGCGTATGGCCAGTCGTCAGGAACCCCCGATCAGCGAGGCGCTGATGGCGCTGTTCGCCGGGGCCGCGCCGTTGATCGATCGCGCGAAGGCGGCGGGGCTGTTCCGGACGCCGCCGGTCGATGTGACGCCGACCCCCGCGCCGCCCGCTCCCCCGACCGGCGATGCGGCAAAGATGGCGGCGCTGCAGGATATCGTCGTCGCACAGGCGCAAAAGATCGTCGCGCTCGAAGCCGAGATCGCCAAGCTCAAGGCATAGGCCATTTGGTCGCCATTGCCGCCGCCGCCGATCGGTGCGAGCGTGTGGCAATGGCCGCCACCGAAATTATCGTCTGCACCACGTGTCGCGGTCCCGGTCGGGTCGACGGAGTCGGCGCGGCGCTTGCTGCTGCACTCGCGATTTCAGCTGGCGGGAGCGACATTACCATCCTCCCCGTCGCGTGCCTGTGGAGCTGCGAGCGCGGCGCGTCGGCGCAGCTTCGCCACCCCAACAAGATCGGCTATGTCATGGGCGGATTCGCGGCGACCGACGCCGATGCGCTGGTCGACTTTGCCCGCGCGCATGCCGCGAGCAGCGACGGCATCATCGCCTACGACAGCTGGCCCGAGGGCGTCCTCGGCCATTTCATCGCGCGAACTCCGCCCCCGGGGGCTGGCCTTAGTTGAGTTCGAAAACCACCGTCACACTCGCCCCGAGCGTGACTTCGCCCGGCGCGACGGGAGTGTCTTCGGTCTTGGCGCGCGCCATCATCATCGGTCGCGGCGCGGGAGCCTCGGTCGATCCCTCGACGATCGAGCGGATGCGCGCGACGTGCATCCCGGTCGCGGTGGCATAGAGTTCGGCGCGCGACCGCGCGGTGGCGATCGCCGCCCGTCGCGCGGCGTCGAGTGTCCCCTCGGCGTCGTCGACGCGGAACGTCGGGCCGTTGATCTGGTTCGCCCCCGCCGCAACGAGCGCATCGACCAGCGCCCCGGCGGCGGCGAGCTTGCGGACCTTGAACGACACGGTGTTGTTGACTTGGTAGCCGGTCAGCATCGGCGGCTGGTTATCGCCGTACTTATACTGCGGCTGGAGGTTGAGGCCGGTCGTCTGGATGTCGCGATCGCCGATTCCCGCCCGGCGAATGGCGGCGATCACGCTCGTCATCCGCGTCGCGTTCGCCGCGAGCGCCGCTGCCGCCGTCGGCGCCTGCGTCACCACACCACCCGACAGGTCGGCGACATCGGGAGCGCGGTCGACCCTGCCTTCGGCGGTGATTGTCAGCGTCGTCGCGCGCGACGCCTCGTCGGCGATGGCGGGGACGGCGAACAGCAATGCGGCGAGCAGCAAAGGGCGCATCGGAAACCTCGATCGTTGACGAACCGTACCTATCGGCGACGTGGGCTGTCGCCCCGCTGAACGGTCAGCGCCGGTTCGACACGGTGCGGACGAGCGCGATCAATGCGACCGCCCCCAGGATCGATGCGATCCAGCCGGGGTTGCTGCCGTCGCGGTACCAATGGAAGACGTGAGAGCCGACCCACCCGGCGAACAGCGATCCGGCGATGCCGATAGCGACCGTGACGAGGCAACCGCTGGCGTCGCGTTCGCCGGTCAGCAGCTTGGCAATCGCACCGACGATCAGACCAATGACCAGCCAGCCGATAATTCCATGTCCCGCCATGATCGCTCTTTCCAATCATTGATGCACCAAGCCTACGCCGCTTTACGGCGGCTTCGCAACGGGCGCTTTTCCGCGTAAGGCGATTGACGTTCGCCGTAAGTGCATTACAGCGGTAATACAGTAGCGTCCAGCGGAGATTATGACGGGCATGAACATGCACATGCGGATCGACGAAGTAGCGGTCACGGCGCGTCGGCGGCGGTGGCTGATCCCGGCGATCATTGTCGGCGTCATCGCTTGCGCTGTCGCGGCATGGGCGCTGTTCGGGCATAAAAAGCCCGCCGCCGCCCCGCCGCCGACGGTACCGACGGTGACGGTCATCATCCCCGGCACGACAAGCGTCGCCGCGACGATCACCGCGACCGGCAGCATCGCGGCGCGGCGCGACTCGGCGGTCGGGGTCAACGGCGAAGGCGGGCGGGTGACGCAGGTCCTCGTCGACGCCGGCCAGTCGGTCCGCAAGGGGCAGGTTCTCGCGCGGATCGATGCGTCGGTTCAGTCGCAGCAGGTCGCGTCGATGGCGGCGAGCATCCGTTCGGCCAAGGCCGACGCCGCGCTCGCGCAATCGAACCTCGACCGCGCGGCCAAGCTAGTCGACAAGGGCTTCATCTCCAAGGCCGACATCGACACTAAAACCGCGACGCGCGACGGCATGAACGCGCGCGTCGCCGTCGCCCAGGCGCAGCTCGGTGAAATGAGCGCGCGGATGGCCCGATTGGATGTTCGCGCGCCTGCCGCCGGTCTCGTCCTGTCGCGCAACGTCGAAACCGGGCAGATCGTCGGGGCGGGGTCGAACAGCCTGTTCCGCATCGCCGAGGGCGGCGTTCTCGAACTGCGCGCGCTCGTCGCCGAACAGGATATGGCGGCGCTGCGGACGGGGATGCCCGCGACGGTACGCCCGGTCGGGTCGGCGACCGACTATCACGGCACGATCTGGCTGCTCGATCCGGTCATCGATACCAACAGCCGCCAAGGCGTCGCGCGGATCGCGCTTGCCTATGCACCGGGGCTGCGCGTCGGGTCGTTCGCAAACGCGACGATTGTCGCCGGGGCGGCGACGCGCCCAGTCCTGCCGCAGTCGGCGGTGATGATCGACGCCGCGAGCAGCTTCGTCTACGTTGTCGGTCCCGACAGCAAGGTCGCGCGGCGCAACGTCAAGGTGGGTGAAGTGTCGGCGCAGGGCATGAGCATCACCGCCGGGCTGATCGGGACCGAGAAGATCGTCCTGAGCGCGGGCGCGTTCCTGTCGCCGGGGGAAAAGATCAAGCCGGTGCTGGCGCCAAACGAGACGGGGGCGGGAGCGTAGTCGATGCGTAATATCTCGAGCTGGGCGATTAAAAACCCGGTCTTCCCGATCGTGCTGTTCCTCGTGCTGTCGTTCCTGGGCATCGTCGCCTTCAGCAGTATGCCGATCAATAATCAGCCCGACATCAGTTTCCCGCTGGTCGCGGTCAACGTCAGCCAGCCCGGCGCCGCGCCGAGCGAGATGGAAAAGCAGATCACGCAAAAGATCGAGGGCGCCGTCGCCTCGGTCCGCGGGGTCGAGCATATCACGTCGTTCGCGGTCGAAGGAACGTCGGGGACGAATATCGAATTCGCCATCGGGACGCCGACCGATCAGGCGGTCAACGACGTCCGCGACGCGGTGTCGAAGGTCCGCAGCGAACTGCCCGATGGTATTCTCGAGCCGACTGTATCGCGCGTCGATTTTGACGGGTCGCTCGGCAGCTATGCCGTGACGACGACCGACATGACGCTCGAGCAACTGACGTGGTTCGTCGACAATGTCGTGACCAAGCGGCTGTTGTCGATCCCGGGCGTTGCCGGGATCAATTCGCAGGGCGGCGTCAAGCGCGAGATCAACGTCGACCTCGACCCCGCCAAGCTCCAGGCGTACGGCGTCACGGCAGCGCAGATCAACAACGCGCTACGAGCGCTGAATATCGACGCAACTGGCGGGCGCGCGCAGATCGCCGGTGGCGAGCAGGCGGTTCGCGTCCTTGGCGGCGCCCCGACCGCGACGTCGCTCGCCGAAACACATATCCCGATCTCGGCAAACCGCACCGTGCGCCTTGGCGACGTTGGCACTGTGCGCGACGGCAGCGCCGAGCAGCGCCGCATCGTGAAGTATGATGGCCGCGAAGTCGCGTCGTTCGAGGTGCGCAAGGCCAAGGGCGGATCCGAAGTCCAGACGATGGACAAGGTCACCGCTGAACTCGCCAAGATCAGCGCGGAAAACCCGAAGATCAAAATCACGCTAACCGATGACAATGTCAAACACACCCGCGAGATGTACCACTCGTCGATCGATTCGCTATTCGAGGGAGCGTTCCTTGCCGTCGTCGTCGTGTTCTTCTTCCTGCGCGACTGGCGGGCGACGTTGATCTCGGCGCTGGCGATCCCGTTGTCGTGCATCCCCGCGTTTTTCTTCATGAATGCACTCGGCTTTACGCTCAACAGCATCAGCCTGCTCGCGCTTAGCCTTGTCGCCGGCATTCTCGTCGACGACGCGATCGTCGAGATCGAGAACATCGTCCGTCATATGCGGATGGGCAAAACGCCGTGGCGCGCGTCGATGGATGCCGCCGACGAGATCGGCCTCGCCGTCGTCGCAACCACCTTCGCGATCGTCGCGGTGTTCCTTCCCGTCGCGCTGATGCCCGGCATTTCGGGTCAGTATTTCAAGCAATTCGGCCTGACCGTCGTCATCGCCGTGCTAATGAGCCTGCTCGTCGCGCGCCTCATTACGCCGCTGTGCGCGGCCTTTTTCCTCAAGCCGCACGGCATCAAGCTGCACGCCAGCGGGCCACTCATGGCGCGCTATATCGACTTCCTCCGCTGGTCGATTCGCCACCGCTGGCTGACCGTCGGCGCGGGTGTCGGGGCATTCATCCTGACGATTTTCCTCGCAATGCAGCTGCCGGTGGCGTTCCAGCCGCCGGTCGATACCGGCCAGTCGCAGGTGCAGATCGAGATGGCCCCCGGCGTCCGCCTCGCCGATGTCGCGCGCGTGTCGGCGCAGGCAGCGGCGGTCATGCGCGCGCGGCCCGAGGTGGTCTCGACGCTGGAGACGATCGGCGGCGATGAGGAAGTGCGCTTTGCGACTATCCTCGTCTCGCTCAAGCCGCGGTCGCAGCGCGCCTTGTCGACGATCGCGTTCGAACACGACGCTGCGCCGCTCCTTCGACAACTGCCCGATGCGCGCGCCAATTTCCAATCGCAGACGGGCGGTTTCGGTGGCCACGACGTTACCGTCATGCTCGTCGGCGACGATCCGCTCGCGCTGCACAACGCTGCCGACTCGGTGATCAAGGGAATGAAGCGGCTACCTAATCTGCGCGACGCGCACATCGACGCCGACCTCCAGCGGCCCGAAATCGTCATCAAGCCGCATTTCGACATCGCCGCGCAGATGGGCGTGTCGGTCCAGGCGCTCAGCCAGACGATCCGCCTCGCGACGATCGGCGACGTTCCGCAGAACCTCGCCAAGTTCTCGCTGAGCGACCGCCAGATCCCGATCCGCGTCCAGTTGCCCGAGGCCGCGCGCGCCGACCTCGACACGATCCGCAACTTGCCGGTCCCGACCAGCCTCGCGCAGGTAACCGGGCCGTCGGTGCCGCTCAAGGTGCTCGCCGACATCGGGTTCGGCGAAGGGCCGGTGAAGATCCGCCGCTACAACCAGGGCCGCCGCATCGCGCTCGTCGCCGATCTCGCCCCCGGCGCGCAGGGCGGCGACGCAACGTCCACAATCCACGCGCTGCCCGAATATAAGGCGCTACCGACGGGCATCCACCAAGTTGCGGTCGGCGAGGAGGAGTGGGTTGGCCAGTTGTTCGTCAATTTCATCTTCGCGCTGATCGCCGGGGTGTTGCTGGTGTTTGCCGTCCTCGTCCTGCTGTATCGTCGCGTCATGCCGCCCTTCGTCAACATGGCGTCGCTCGTGCTGGCCCCGCTCGGCGCGGTCATCGCGCTGCTGGTGACCGACACGGCGTTTTCGATGCCAGTGTGCATCGGCATCCTGATGCTGTTCGGCATTGTCGCCAAGAATTCGATTCTGTTGATCGACTTCGCGATCGAGGAAATGCGAAGCGGCGTCGACCGCGTCGAAGCGATCCTCGACGCGGGCCGCAAGCGCGCCCAGCCGATCGTGATGACCAGCGTCGCGATGATCGCCGGGATGCTGCCGGTTGCCTTCGCCATCGGCGGCGGCGACGGGTCGTGGCGCGCGCCGATGGGCATCGCGGTGATCGGCGGCATCGCGCTGTCGACGATCCTGACGCTGATCATCGTCCCCGCCGGCTTCACGCTCGCCGACGATTTCGAACAGGCGATCGGGCGGCGAATCGGCGGGGCGTTCAACAAGTCTGAAATCGGCGCGGCACCAGCGCTCGCCGAGTGAGGTAAGCGCGGATGGCCTTCACGCCGTTCGTTCTGCCCGCGACGCCGTTCCACCGGATGCGCCTTGTCGCGACGTTGCTGCTCGTCGTTATGGCGGCGGTGTTCGTCGCGGCGCTGGTGTGGCAGCGGTATGCCCCCGGCCTGATCGCCCCTGGGTACGTTCGGGCGGTGGCGGAGGCGTCACTCGTCGGCGGGCTGGCGGATTGGTTCGCGGTGACGGCGCTGTTCCGCCACCCGCTCGGGCTGCCGATCCCGCATACCGCGATCATCCCGACCAACAAGGACCGCATCGGCGATAGCCTCGCAGCGTTCCTTAAAGACAATTTCCTTACCCCCGCCGTCCTCGCGCGGCGACTGGAGGGGTTTCACGTCGCTGCCGCGATCGCGGGATGGCTGACCGCTCCGCGCGGCGCGAGCGCAGGGGCGTCGACTGGCCGCCTCCGTCGGGCGCTGGCCGGGCTAACGCTGCGCTTTGTCGCCGCGCTCGATGATGCGACTGTCGCGCAGCTGCTCGCCGTCATCGTCACCGACCGGTTGCGGTCAACCCCGGTCGCCCCGGTCGCCGGCCGCTTTTTCGCCAGCCTCGTCGCCGATGGTCGCCATGAGGCGCTGGTCGAGCGCGCCGTCGTCGCCGGGCTCGACCTGCTCGACGCGCACGCCGCAGACATCCACGCCGCCGTCGCCGAACGGTCGGGCAAATGGGTTCCGGCGTTCGTCGACGAGAAGATCGCCGGCGGCATTGTCGATGCGGTGCGCACGCGGCTGCTCGCGATGTCGGAAGCGGCGACCGCGCTCGCCCGCCGCGATCACGCCGTCGTCATGGCCGATTTTCGTGCCCGCGCCGCCGCGCTCGACATGGCCGGACACCGCGGGGCAGCCCCCGACCTGCCGCCCCCGCCGTCGGTTGCCACCGCGCTCGGACGCGCCCACCCCGACCGCGTGGCGATCACTGGCTGGCTGACGCGCCTTGCCGCCGACCTGCAGGACCCCGCGTCATTGGCCGCGCTGCGCTTCGCAGCGGCCAAGCTCGACCTGCTCGACAGTCCGGCGACGGCGGGGTTGTTTGCCAGCCTGTGGGACACGGTCAAGACGATGATCGCCGGCGAAGGGCGGACGGCGGGGACGGGGTCGACATCGCAGTTTGCTGCCGAACTGGGCGGCGTCATCACCGCCAACCCGGCGCTCGCGGACGCGCTCGACACGCTGGCGCGGCGGGCGTTGGTCAGTGTCGTCGCAACCTATGGCTCGGGCATCGTCCGGCTGGTCAGCGACACGATCCGGTCGTGGGACGCGGCAACGGTGACCGACCGGCTGGAGGCCGCCGTCGGACGCGACCTCCAGTATATCCGCATCAACGGCACCGTCATCGGCGGCCTGATCGGCCTCGCGATCCACGTAATCGAGCGGGCGGTGTGACCCGCCCGCTCTAGCTATGCGGCGACGGAGACCATCGCCCGCCGCCGCAAGACCGCACCGGTGACCATGAAGCCGACGATTAGCAGCGCCCAGCTGGCCGGTTCGGGGACCGAGCCGGTGCCGAGTGAAACGCTTACTGCCGAATAGTCGCCATTCAGAATTTCAGCGGTGCCGACCGGGATGCTGGCGAGAAGGAAATGACCGTCCTCGATCCACAAATTATACCACGTCGTGGCGCTCGCGAAGCCAACGCCCCCGTGGTCGAAGCTTGGACCCGCGTCGTAGAACGTGTTGCTTACCGAAAAATTGAAATTGGCGGCCCCATAGCCGTCAGGAAAGCACACGCAGTGCGAACTGCCGAGCGGGCCGTCGAGCGGAATCAGTCCGGTCACCGTATCGCCGTCGACCGCGCCGATGACGCCGGTGATGTCGTGGCCACCAACACTGTGGGTCCCCGCGGCCGTCGTCACGACCAGGCTTGCGGCTGAGAGGGGCAGCGGACCGCCGAAGTTAGCAGTGCTTGTATATGTGACGGTGTGGGTGGCTGCTGCGACAGCGACGGCAGCGACGGCAGCGACGGCAGCGACCAGTGACGCCGCAGCGATAGTCGTATGAAAAATGGTCCGAGCGATCATTGCGAAGTTCCTTTTACCGACGGCTGCCCCATCGGCGGCCGGTCGGACTGCGATGCGCCGCGACGCCGCCGCGTCGCTACGAAAGAACCCCGATCTTTTGCCGATGGAACCCCGATGATCGTTGTTTTAAGAGTTTACACCGCTGAAGTCGGTCCTAACCTGTCACTTCAGGCAATTGGAGGGCGGGATGGCGGACAGTGATCCGGTGATCGATCTTGCGCGGTCGCAGCCATTTCGCCTCGGTGCGCTCGAAGTCGACCCACCCCGCCGCCGGGTCTCGACCGGCGAAACGCTGGAGCCGCGCGTGATGCAGGTCTTGGTCGCGCTCGCCCGCGCCGACGGCAAGGTCGTCAGCCGCGACGAACTCGTCCGGACGTGCTGGGACGGGCGGATCGTCGGCGACGACAGTATCACTCGCGTCATCGGCGCGCTGCGGCGGCTCGACGAGGACCATAGCGGGGGCGCGTTCGCCATCGAAACGGTGCCCAAGGTCGGCTATCGCCTCGTCGGCGACGTTTTGCCGGTCGTTGCCGCGCCGCTCGCCGCACGGCCGTCGGCGATGCGGGATCCGGCGGTCGTGTGGTGGCAGCGACCGCGTGGCGTTGCCGCCGGCGTGGCGGTTGCAGTCGCCGTCGCGGTGGCGGGCGTCGCGTTATGGACCACGCGGCCCACCCCACCGGTGACGGTCGCGGTCCAGTTCACCGGCTACCGCGCGCTCGGCGACATTTCCCCCGCCTTGCCCGAGGCAGTCGCCGACGCGACGCGGTCGGCGTTTACCGAGGATGGGCGCGTCGCGGTGACGTCGCGACTCGGCGATTTCAGGCTCGGCGGCAGCATCGCGAGCGCGGGCAGCGTGTTCCACGTTGCGTCGCGGATCGACAACGCGCGATCGGGGGCAGTCCTGTGGTCGCGCGTCGTCGATATTCCACTGGTTTCGGAGGCGCAGCTCGCGACGCGGACAGCGGCGCTGACCGTCCAGCTGGCGCGATGTGCGCTGTCGCAGGCAGCGATCCATGGGCGGCCGCTGTCTGACGAGGTGCTGACCTTGCTCTTCGCCGAATGCGCGGCGGAGTCGACTCCCGACAACAGCGGGCGGGCGCTCGATCTTGCGCGGAAAATCGCCGACGTCGCGCCCGAGCTTGCCAGCGGCTGGGCGAGCCGCGCCTATTTTGCCAAAGGCCTGTCGCAGGGCACGGTGCCGGGGCCGACGTCGGCGTTGGCGGACGAGGCGCGCGCGAGTATCGCCAATGCACTGGCGCTCAATCCGCGCGATTCGCGGGCGTGGCACACGAAGGTCTATCTGACGCCGAGCACTGATCTCGTCGCGATCGATCGCGCGTACCGGGCGGCGCTGTGGGCACGGGTGTCCGACTGCGGGTGCGTCTTCATGGACTATGGCAAATTTCTTCTCGCGGCCGGGCGCGCGGTGTAGGCGCGGGCAAGTTTCCAGCGCGCCCACGACACGATGCCGCTGCGCCCCGGGCCGCTTGCCGGACTCGGGCGCGTCGATGCAGGCGAGGGCCGGATCGCCAGCGCCAAAGCTAGTTTTGCCAAGCTCGACCAAGTATCGGCCGGGCCTGCCGAAACCGCCGAGGTCGTTATTTCGAATGCGTTGTGGACCCACGACTATGCCAACGCCGAACGTCTGCTCGCCGACGTTCCGGTCGACGGTCACCCGGCTTGGCGGGCGGCGGTTGCCGCCGGATTCCGCGCGCTTGCCAGCGGCGACCCAGCGGCGAAGGCGCGCGCCGCTGCGGAACTGGGACGGCAGCGCCCGCCTGGCGCGGACAATGGCGCGTTTGAACTACGGTTGATGGCGGCGCTCGGCGATACGGCGGGGGCGTTGGCCAGCCCGGCATTGCTTGCCGCCGCGCACCCGTTTCACAGGCGCGAGGCGGTGGGCTGGGATTCGGTCTTCGCCGACGTCCGACGGCAGCCCGGATTCGTCGCGCTGGCGGCCGAGCTCGGACTGATCGATTACTGGCGGGCACTCAAGGTGCGCCCCGACTATTGCGCACGGGCCGCTGCGCCGCCGTTGTGCGCAGCGATCTGACGCGCCGCCCGTTCTGCGTCAGGCGGCGCTTGCCCATTCGGCCCGGCGTCGCCGCTGCGCACTGCCGAGGAGGCCGAAGCCGCCGAACATCAGCGCCCTTGGCCGACGATTGCCCCAACGAAAAAACGCCCGGTCTTGCGACCGGGCGTCCGACGGGGAGCGGGGGACGTCCCCGCCGGTTTTCGGTCGCCGCCCGGTTGGCTGGCGGCGACCGAATGGCTTCAGCCATGGGGCAGAAGGACCGTATCGATGACGTGAATGACGCCATTTGTGCACGCGATGTCGGCCGACACGACTTTCGCGCCGTTGACGGTGACACCATTGGTGCCGTCGACGTGGAGCGCCTCGCCGTTGACCGACGCCGGGGTCATCTTCTGACCTGCGACATCGGCAGCCATGACCTTACCGGCGAGAACGTGAAGCGTCAGGATCGCGGTCAGCTTATCCTTGTTCTCGGGCTTGACGAGGTCATCGACCGTTCCGGCGGGGAGCTTGGCGAAGGCGTCGTCGCTGGGTGCGAAAACGGTGAACGGCCCGGCGCTCTTGAGCGTGTCGACGAGGCCGGCCGCGCCAACGGCGGCGACGAGCGTGGTAAACGAGCCTCCGGCAACAGCTGTATCGACGATGTCATGCATGATAAAATCTTTCATTAAGTCATTCTAAACGGAACACGCGTCGAATGGACCACTAAAACGCCGTGGTCATCAGACCTTAAAGTATTTCGCCAATCACGATCAGTATGCTACTTGCCTTACAACAAATACCATCCAACCGTGTGAGCTTTATCTAGCCGTTGTCAGCGGGATTTGCACCGTGGCAGCCTGACGCAATGCCAGCTTTTCGTGTGAATTTATTATGTCGGTAGCGCGGTGGCCGCCGATTAGCGCAGCCGGCCGACCGCGCGGGCGATGCGGACGCACGCCTCGGCGAGCAGCGCGTCGCTCGTCGCATAGCTGATGCGGAAGGCCGGCGATCCGCCGAACGCTGCGCCCTGAACGACGGCGACGCCCTCGGCATCGAGCAGGTATGCGGTGACGGCGGTGTCGTCGGTCAGGACCGTGCCGTCGGGGGTCGTCTTGCCAATCAGTCCGGCGCAGTCGGGATAGACGTAGAACGCCCCCGAAGGGACCGGGCAGCACAGGCCGGGGACCGCGTTCAGGCCTGCAACGACGAGGTCGCGGCGGATCTTGAACGCATCGTTGCGTGCGGCGAGGAACGACTGGTCGCCGTTCAATGCCGCGACCGTCGCCGCCATCGAGATCGAGCACGGGTTGGATGTCGACTGTGATTGAACCTTGGCGATCGCCTTGATCAACGGCGCGGGACCGCCAGCATAGCCGATCCGCCACCCGGTCATCGCATACGCCTTCGACGCGCCGTTGACCGTCAACGTGCGGTCATAGAGCGCAGGCTCGACCTCGGCCAGCGTCGCGAAGTCAAAGCCGTCATAGACGATGTGCTCGTACATATCGTCGGCAAGGATCCAGACATGGGGGTGGCGGACGAGAACGTCGGCGAGCGCGCGGAGTTCGGCGCGGGTATACGCCGCGCCGGTCGGGTTCGACGGCGAGTTGAACATCAGCCACTTGGTTGCCGGAGTGATCGCGGCGTCGAGCGCCTCGGGCATCATCTTGTACGCGGCATTACTGCCGCACGGGACGATGACCGGCGTCGCGCCGCACAGCAGGACGATGTCGGGATAGCTGACCCAGTAGGGCGCGGGAATGACGACCTCGTCGCCGACGTCGAGCGTCGCGATCATCGCGTTGAAAATCGTGTGCTTGCCGCCCGCATTCACCGTGATCTGGTCGACGGCATAGTCGAGGTGGTTGTCGCGGGCGAATTTGGCGCGGATCGCTTCCTTGAGCGCGGGCGTGCCGTCGACGTTGGTATATTTCGTCTGGCCCATGCGGATTGCCTCGATCGCCGCTGCCTTGACGAAGTCGGGCGTGTCGAAATCGGGCTCGCCCGCGCCCAGCCCGATCACGTCGTGCCCGGCAGCCTTCAGCGCGGCGGCGCGCGCGGTGACGGCAAGCGTTGGCGACGGCTTGATCCGCGCGAGCGCGAACGAAAAGAACGGCATGAACGGTCTCCTGAACGCCGCTGGACTTAGGCGGGCGTGCGCCTGCGCTCAAGTCGTTTCACCTCGATCCGGGCGAAGATGCCTCACGATTGGTTACCGCCGCGCAAGTCCGCCGCCGCGCCGCCGTTAGTCCCCTTGTCCCGGCGGCCATAAGGCGGCCCCGGCCAGTGGAGGTCCGTCATGCGTTTCATCATTCCGATCGCCGTCATTGCCTGCGCCGCGCCGGCGGGGGCAGCAATCCTCGTCCATTCCGTCGGGCTGGCGACAAGTTTTGCCCCCTTCGCGGCGTCGCTTCCCGATCCGGCGACGGCGGCGATCATGTTCGGCGGGCTTGGGCTTGTCGCCGGGGCGCGACGGATGCGCTCGAATGCGGTCAGCGACTGACCGTTCAAGGGTCGCGAACAGCGGTGCGATTGACTTGCACGGCGGGGCCAACCACATCGAAGCATGGCTCAAAATCCGACCCCGCCGCTCGCTGCGGTCATCATCCCCGTCACGCCGCTCCAGCAGAACTGCACCTTGTTCTGGTGCACGAAGACGATGCGCGGCGCTTTCGTCGATCCGGGCGGCGACCTCGACAAATTGCTCGGTGTCGCCGCTCAACGCGGGGTGACGATCGAAAAGCTGCTGGTGACGCACGGCCACATCGACCATTGTGGCGAGACCGGCGTTCTGCGCGACCGGCTTGGCGTGACGATCGAGGGGCCGCACCCCGACGACAAGTTCTGGATCGATCTGCATAGCGTTTCGGGGCCGCAATACGGTGTGCCGCTTGCGGTGCCGTTTACGCCCGATCGCTGGCTCGATCAGGGGGATACGGTGACGGTCGGCGATTTGACGCTCGACGTCTATCACTGCCCCGGTCACACGCCGGGACACGTCGTCTTCCATCACGCGGCTAGCGACCTCGCGATCGTCGGCGACGTGATCTTCCAGGGGTCGATCGGGCGGACCGATTTTCCGCGCGGCAACCATGCCGACCTGATCCGCGCGATCACGACACGGCTATGGCCGCTCGGCGGGGCGACGGCGTTCATTCCCGGCCACGGCGCGATGTCGACCTTTGCCGCCGAGCGCCGGACGAACCCGTATGTCGCCGACAGTGTGCTGGCGGCGTAAGGCTACTCGACCGGATAAACCGACACCGCATTGTCACCCCCGCGTTGGCGGGCATGACACTGTGCACGACCGGGTGATCAGCCTCAGACGGCCGGCGGCAGTGCGTAGGCGTGGTGGGTGTACGCCAGGATGATCGCCCAAACCGACAGGCCGATCAGGACGATCCACGTGCCCGCCGCCCCGGTAACGCGGAACGGGTTCGGGGCTGGGCGGGCCATGCCGACGGCGTGGATGATGCGGAGAACGAATAGCAGGATGCCGGTCGATGTCAGCATCTCGGTGACGCCGGTCCGCATCTCGATCAGCCCCATCAGGATGAGGATGATCGGCACATATTCGGCGAAATTGGCGTGGGCGCGGATGCGCGACAGCAATGGATCGTGACCGCCGTCGCCAAGGTTGATCTTTCGCGCGAGACGCATCTGGACGACGCGGAAGCTGAGAATGAAATAAAGCAGGCCGCAGCAGCCCGCCGTCACCAACGTTACCATCATCGTCGCTGTCCCCCCGGTGCAGCGGCAACAACCGATGCAACCATCTTCACTCCTTACCGTTGTCTCGCCACAACACCTAATGGAGACGGGTCATGGACAACGATCGGATCGACGGCGCGCTCAAGAAGGTGGCGGGCAGCATCAAGGAAACGACCGGCAAGGTGCTCGGCGATTCCAAGCTCGAAGCCGAAGGTGTGGCCGAAAAGGCCGCCGGTAAGGTTCAGAATGCGGTCGGCGGCGTCAAGGACACGATCCGCGGCGACGCCTGAACGACGACACCGGGTTATTCGACGGCCGCTCTGCAAGGGGCGGCTGTTTCTCGATGGGATGATTTAGCCCACTAGTCCTTGCGCCTGATTTTCGTTGCATCGTGGCCGCAAATCCTTATGGTCCGCGCCTCGACTGAACCCTCCGGCTTCGGCGACCGCGCGCGCGGTCACGTTTCGCCGCGATTTGCACAAGAAGATTTCCGATGGCCGTTCCGAAACGCAAGACCTCGCCGTCGCGCCGCAATATGCGTCGCAGCCACCACGCGCTCGAAGTCGTCGCGAGCCAGGAATGCCCGAATTGCGGCGAACTCAAGCTGCCGCACAACCTGTGCCCGTCATGCGGCTTCTATAAGGACCGCGCCGTCGTTGAGATGCAGCCCTAAAACGCGATCATGACCGACCGGCCGGTTATCGCGCTCGACGTCATGGGCGGGGACGGCGGGCCAGCGGTGGTCATCGCCGCCGCCGAGATCGCGCACGAACGCTATCCGCGCCTTGCCTTCAGGCTTTATGGCGATGAAGCTGCGATCCGCGCAGAACTGTCGCGCGCGCCCCGCGTCGCCGCGAATGCGGTTGTCGTCCACAGCCCTGACGTAATCCTTGGGACCGACAAGCCGTCGGCGGCGATCCGCCGTGCGCGGACGACGTCGATGGGCATGGGTGTCGCGGCGATCAAGGCCGGCGAGGCGCAGGCTATGGTCAGCGCCGGGAATACCGGCGCGCTCATGGCGATGGCGAAGCTGACCCTGCGCACGATGCCCGGAATCGACCGCCCGGCGCTTGCGGCGCTGCTGCCGACGCTCAAGAACGACTCGGTCGTCCTTGATTTGGGGGCCAACGTCGAGTGCGATACCGAGAATCTCGTCCAGTTCGCGGTGATGGGAGCGGCGTTCGCCCGCACGGTTCTTGGAGTCGAGCGGCCGCGCGTCGCATTGCTCAACATCGGCGAGGAAGAGCTGAAGGGCACCGAGGAACTCAAGATGGCCGCCTCCTTGCTCCGTGCCGCCGACCTACCGATGACGTTCATCGGTTTCGTCGAGGGCGACAAGATCGGCGCGGGTGATGTCGACGTCATCGTCACCGACGGCTTTACCGGCAATGTCGCGCTCAAGACCGCTGAGGGGACAGGTAAGCTGGTGACCGGGCTGCTCGCCCAGTCGTTCCGCTCGTCGTGGCTGTCGAGCCTTGGCTATCTGCTGTCGCGTGGGGCACTACGGACGCTCGCACGACATCTCGATCCCAACGCCCACAACGGCGCCGTCTTCCTTGGGCTAAACGGGCTGGTGGTGAAAAGCCACGGCGGGGCCAGTATCCGCGGCATGGCGCACGCGATCGGCGTCGCCCATGATCTGGTTGCGGGCGACATCATGCGGCGGATTGCGGCTGACCTCGACAATTTTCGCGCGCATCGTCCCGACGTAGCAGCCAACGACAGCGCGGCGTCGGCGGCGTGAAGACGGCATGACCCGGCGTTCGGTCTTCGTCGGCACCGGCAGCTATTTGCCGGAGCGCGTGCTGACCAACGCTGACCTCGCTGCGAGCGTCGACACCACCGACGACTGGATCGTCGAACGAACCGGCATCCGCCAGCGCCACATCGCCGCCGATGGTGAACTGACCTCCGACCTTGCTGTCGCCGCCGCCGCCCGGGCGCTCGCCGCCGCCGGGATGACGCCCACTGATATCGACCTGATCATCGTCGCGACCGCGACCCCCGACCAGACCTTCCCGGCGTGCGCGACCGTTGTTCAGCACAAGCTCGGCATGACCCACGGGGCCGCGTTCGATGTCGCCGCCGTATGCTCGGGGTTTCTCTATGCGCTCAGCGTCGCCGATGCGATGCTCGTCAGTGGTGCCGCGCAGACGGCGCTGGTGATCGGAGCGGAGACGTTTTCGCGCCTGCTCGACTGGACCGACCGCGGGACGTGCGTCCTGTTCGGCGACGGGGCCGGCGCGGTCGTTCTGCGCGCCGAGGAAGCATCGGGAACCAGTGCCGATCGTGGCATCCTTGCCACCCGCCTCCACAGCGACGGCCGGTATAACGACCTGTTGTTCGTCGACGGCGGCCCCGGATCGACCGGCACCGTCGGCAAGTTGCGGATGAAGGGGCGCGAGGTCTTCCGCCACGCCGTCGTCAACCTTGCCGCCGTGATGACCGAGACGCTCGCCGCCGCCGGGCTGACGGTGGCCGACGTCGCTTGGGTCGTGCCGCATCAGGCAAACCTGCGGATTTTGGAGGGAACGGCGAAGAAACTCGGCCTCGATCCGGCGCGCGTCGTCGTGGCGGGCGACCGCCACGCCAATACCAGCGCCGCGTCGGTGCCCCTGGCGCTCGACGGCGCAGTCCGTGATGGACGGATCGTGCGCGGTGATTTACTTATACTCGAAGCAATGGGTGGCGGCTTCACTTGGGGGGCAGCAACTGTACGCTGGTAATCGGCGGCAGGCACAGGCAGGGGGCGTCAATGATCGAGACTGACACGGCAACCACGGCCCCCCGACGGGTTCGCGGCGCGGCGCGCGCCGCCAAGACCAGCGGCAGCATCACCCGCGCCGATCTGTGTGAAGCGGTCCATAGCGAACTCGGTCTCGCCCGCAGCGAATCGTCCGATCTCGTCGAACAGGTGCTCGCGCAGATTAGCGAGACATTGATCGCGGGGACGAACGTCAAGGTATCGTCGTTCGGCAGCTTCGTCCTGCGCCACAAGGGGCTGCGGGTCGGACGTAACCCGAAAACCGGCGAGGAAGTGCCGATTGCCCCGCGCACCGTGATGACCTTCCGCCCGAGCCAGATCCTGCGCGCGCGGATCAACGGCGGCGTCGACCCCGGACCCGAGCCCGACGACGCCGAATGAGCGCAACGGCGCCCGCCTATCGCACGATCAGCGAGGTGGCGACGCTGATCGGCGTTCCCCATCATGTCCTGCGCTTTTGGGAAACCAAATTTCCCGTTATCGCCCCGTTGAAGCGCGGCGGCGGGCGGCGCTATTACCGTGCCGAAGACGTTGCCGTGATCGAACGTATCGCCCGGCTGCTCCACGTCGAAGGCTATACGATCAAGGGCGTCCAGAAACTGCTGGCGGAGCCGCAGCCTGCAGCCGCCGCCAAGACAGCGACGCCTGCCGTCACGGGCGCTGTTGCGGGCGCGGGGATCCAAGTGGCGGCCATTGTGACGATCCGCGCCAATCTCGCCGCAGCGTTGGCGGCAGCGCGCGCGCTGTGAAAACCATTGCGGTCTTCGCCGTCAAAGGCGGCGTCGGCAAGACCGCAACCGCCGTCAACCTCGCCTATGCCGCAGCAACGCAATCGGCGCGGCGGACATTGCTGTGGGACCTCGACGGGCAGGGGGCGGCGACCTTTACGCTGCGACTGGCCGCGACGGCGGGGCACACGCAGCGCAAGCTGTTTGCCGCCGACGCCGAACTCGACGCGATGATCCGCCCAAGCGCCTACCCCCGGCTCGATGTTCTCCCCGCTGACAAGTCGCTGCGCCACCTCGACCGGATGATCGCCGACGACGGCGCGCGGCGGCTGAAAAAGATGCTCAAGCGGTTCGACACCGATTACGACCGCGTCATCCTCGATTGCCCGCCGGGGTTGACCGCGCTTGCCGAGGAAGTGTTTCGCGCCGCCGACCTCATCGTCGTGCCGATGCTACCGTCGCCGCTAAGCGTGCGCGCGTTTGACCAGCTCGCCGCCCACCTCGCCAAGCATCACAAGAAGGGGCCGAAGCTGCTGCCGGTGTGGACGATGGTCGATCGCCGCCGTGCGCTCCACAAGGCGACCGTCGACGGGGCACCCGACCGTGTCGCCATTCCTTATGCCGTCGTGGTCGAAGCGATGGCAGTCCATCAGGCGCCTGTCGCGGCGACGACGCCCGGGGCGCCCGCCGCGCGCGCATTCAATCGACTATGGACCGACGTCGAAGCGGCGCTGCGGTAAGCGGGCGGCAGGTGGCGATGGCGACGGGCACAGCGGCGCAAGCAGTGGGCGGGGGCGCGAGCAAGGGCGGGGGCGTTCCCGCCGTGCCGCTTATCCTCGCCGTCGGCGTGACCGGCCACCGCGACCTCGCGCCGGTCGACGCCGCCGCGCTCTACCCGCGCTTGCGGGCCGTGCTCGAGGCTCTTCGCGATGCCACGCGACGCCTGCACGCGACCGAAGCCGACATCTTCAGCCCCGCGCCGCCGGTGATCCGCCTGCTCAGTCCGCTCGCGGCGGGAGCCGACCAGGTGGCGGCGCGCGCGGCACTCGATCTGGGCTACGGCCTGCACGCTGTCCTGCCGTTTCACCGTGCCGACTATCGCACCGATTTCGCCGCCGAAGCCGATAATGACGCGGCGGCGGCCTTCGACGACCTCATCGCACGCGCCGACCGCGTTCTCGAATTGCCGTGCCGTCGCGGCGATGTGCCGTCGGCCTATGCGCTTGCCGGACGCGCAACGGTCGCACACTGCGACGTCCTCATCGCGGTGTGGGACGGCCTCCCGGCACGCGGCGCGGGCGGAACGGCAGAGGTTGTGGAGGATGCGCTGCGCCGTGGCCTGCCGGTGATCCACGTCGCCGTCGATGGCACCGTCCAGACGCGGCTGGTGTGGAGCGCGCACGAGCCGCATCTGCTCCAGACGCGCATCGACCAGACGGCGTCGCGGCCGCTTGATACGTTCGGCGTCGACCTTCTCGTCACCCAGTTACTAGGGCCACCGCGCGACCCGGTCGAACGCGCCAACCTCGCGATGTTTGTCGGCGAACGTGAACGGCGGATCACGCCGCGGATCGAATTTCCGCTGCTCCTCGCGCTGACGGGGGTGCAGTGGCCGCGACTGACCGCGCTGGTTGCCCGCCCGTACCTGCGCGAGACTGCCGCCGAAACGCCGACGCTGGCGACGTGGCACGCCGCCTATGCGTGGAGCGACGGCCTCGCCGCCCATTTTGCGCAAAGCTATCGTAGTGGCCATGTCTTCAACTTCGTCGCCGGCGCGGTCGCGGTCCTGCTCGGGCTATCGGGACTGCTGATCCCCGGCGTCAAACTATGGCTCGCCCTTCTTGAGCTCGCGGTGATCGGCGCGTTCGTCATCAACACGCAGGTCGGCGTGGCGCGGAACTGGCACCGGCGCTGGCTCGACTACCGGCAGCTGGCCGAGCGGCTGCGCCCGATGGCTCGCCTCGCCGATATCGGCATTGCCCAGCCCGAGCGGCGATCGGCTACCCGCCGCGCGCGAAGCTGGGTCGATTGGTATGCAGCGGGCATTTGGCGGAGCATCGGCCTGCCGTCGGGGGCGCTGTCGGGTGACGTCGCGGCGCTGACGACGGCAATCGTTGTCGGTGAACTTGGTCCGCAGGTCGATTACCACCACCGCGCCGCGACGGTCGTCCACCGCCTCGATCATCGCCTCCACCGCGCCGGGACGGTCCTGTTCGCGGTATCGTGCCTCAGCTGCATCGCCTTCATTGTCGCGTTCTTCGTCGATCATGAGTGGACGGTCGCCAACGCCCCGGCGTTCGTCGCGCTGTCGGCGGGGTTGCCGGCGGTCGGCACGGCGTTTTTTGGTATCCGTGTTCAGGGCGATTTTGCGGGTACGGCAGCCCGGTCGGAAGTCACCGCCGATCATTTGCGCGCGATCGCTGGAGCGCTCGAGGCCGAGCCGCCGACGCTCGCACGCACCGCCGACGCCGGCGAGGCGGCGGCGCGCGCCATGATCGCCGATCTTGGCGAATGGCGGCTGTCGCACCAGCAGCGGCAGCTGGAACTGGGGTGAAGCGACTCGCCTAGAACGCGAAAAACGGCCCTGTCGCGGTGCCGGCAGAGCGGCCTTCGATGCCGACATAGACGTTACGCCCAAAGAAGAAGGGCAGCCCGAGGTCGAAGCTGCGCGGCACGGGTTTCAGGCTTGCCGTCGCACTGGGGTCGGCCCCGATGCCCGGCACGGCGGCGTTGCCCCCAAGCAGCAGCGGCTTTGCGTCGAACAACGGTACGGCAATGGTCGTATTGGTGCCGTTCCGCCCCTGGATGACGAGGGCCAGCGAGAGCGGGGTCGGCGGGCAGTAATACCCTTTGAGATTGGCGTCGGCGCATGGTGTAATCGCGCTGTCGGTGAAGAAGTGCGAATTGCTGCCGCTGTCGATAAAGCTATTGGTCAGGCTGGTCGCCTTGTAGACGACCGTGAAGAGGCCCGCGCTGCCGTTCGCCGATGACGACGTCGTGACGATGGTCGCGCCGCCAAGGGCGTTGTTGGTCTGGGTGCCGATGCCGAAATACAGCGTACCGGTCAGCGTGCGCGCGCCAGTGTCGGGGAGCGCCGGCAGGCTGATGATCGAACCATTGTTGTTTACCGCCATCGCCGCGACCGGATTAGGCAACTGCTCGAACGGCACGGTCGTCGTCGCAGCGCGGGAAATGATTGCGGCGCACCCGCTGGCCGGGCAGTCGTAATAGGCGGCGGATGAACTCCCGCCGGCAACGGTGCACCGCGGCCCGCAGTCGTTCGTTGTGACCCCGATCCCCAGAATGCCATTGCCGCCAATGTCCTTGATGGCGGTCAGGCTGTTGCCGCCGCCGGCCGAACATTGGGTGGGGACGGCGGCGAAGCGGTCGCCGTCGCCGACGACCTGGATCGGCATATTGGCGACCGCTTCGCCGCCAACCTTGAGATCGACGTGGCGCACCGACCCGAAGGCATACCCATCGACGAAGGCAAGGCACTCGCCAACGGGGTTCGCCGCCGCATCCCTCTGCTGCGGCAGCGCGGCGATCATGCCGGGGTTGAGGGCGGTTGCGAGGATTCGCAGGCCGACCGATCCGGTGTCGACGACGACGTGGTCGATCGTTTGACACGTCGTCGTGTCGGGGGCGCAGATCGTCAGCGTGACATAGGGGATATCGTCACCGACATAGGTTCGCGGCACGCCGCCAACGGCAGGAGGGCCCGAATCGACAATCAGCGTCGCAAAATTGGTCAGCGGCGGCGCTACCGGCGTTACCGGCGTGACGGCGCCGGGTATCGACGTGCCCCCGCCACCTCCGCTGCACCCCGCCAGCGCGACCAGCAGCGCGAGGACCGGCCCGCGCCTATTCGAGCGCATCGGCGGCGAACCCTGGCGGGACGAGATGGGGCAGATAGGCATAGCCGTGGAACGCTCCTGGATGACCCTCGCTGCGGATGACGAGGTCGTCATGCACCAATGCTAGCGCCTGTCGCGGGCGGCGGCGCGACGCCGTGACGTCGGCCTGGAGCGTGTCGAACGCCGCCCCGAGCAGCTGGCGCAGATCGGGGCGCGCCGGTCCGCTCCACGCGACAGCGAACACCATTCCGCCGGCGGTCGTGAATTCGCGGACGACGTCGCCGTCGGGCAGCGTCAGTGTGTGAAGCTGGTGCGTCGCAACCGTTGTCGTCGCCATCGTCGCGGCGAGGTGCGTGCGATCGGCCTCGAGACCGTGTCGCCCGCCGCCAAGCTCAGCAGCGGCCGGGGTCAGGGCGACGGTGGCGACAGTCGCTATCGATATGCTCGTTCGCACCACCCGCCACCGCCCCGCGTCGGATGGCATCGTGCCGCCACTTGCGCGCGCTGGCATGACGCCCCGTCTTACTTCGTCGGCTGCCACGCGGGAACGCCTGCGCGCCAGAAGATGAACGCAGCGATGTCGGCCTCCTCAGCATCCCGGGTGGTGCGCGTCGTACCGAGACCGTGACCTGCTTGCTCCTCGATTCGCAACAGGACCGGTGACGCCCCCGCCTCCTGCAACCGTGCGGCGGTCTTGGCCGCTTCCCACGGTGCAACGCGCGGATCCTGCAACCCCGTCGTCAGCAGCCACGCCGGGTATTTCATGCCGTTCTGGATGTGCTGATAGGCATCCATTTCGTACAGG
>JAYTXW010000014.1:0-7938 GCA_043742745.1 Sphingomonadaceae bacterium | reverse complement strand
GCGCAGGTGCGCGGGGACAAAGGTCGTCGCGTCCTGCCAGATGGTGTCGCCGAAACGGACGGACCCGGCGTGGCGGTCGAGCCCAGCGAGCGCGCGGAGGACGCTCGTCTTGCCTGATCCCGACCGCCCGAGGAGCGCGGTGACCCCGTGCATCGGGACGGTGAACGCGATGTCGAGCGCAAAATCGCCGCGCGTCCCGTGCAGCGCAACGGCGATCGTCGGCGCTGTCACGGGCGGGGTCACGGTCTCAGGCCGATCCGGCGATCGACAAGGAGCAGGCCGAGGAGCGCGATGAAGGCGAACAGCGTCAACCCAGCGGCGAGGACGTGCGCCGCGCCGAACTGGAGGCTCTCGACGAGGCTGTAGATCCGCGTCGACAGCACCTCGGTGCGTCCGGGGATTGCGCCGCCGATCATCAGAACGACACCGAACTCGCCGATGGTATGGGCAAAAACGAGGATCGCCGCCGCGACGAAACCCCGGCGGGCGAGCGGCACGGCGACGGTCACGAACCGGTCGAGCGGCCCCGCTCCCATCGTTGCCGCAAGCTCCAATGGACGATCGCCGACCGCCTCGAACGCGGTCCGCAGCGGCTGGACGGCAAAAGGCAGCGAATAAAACAGCGACCCGATGACGAGGCCGGTAAAGGTGAAGGCGAGGCTGTGGATGCCGAACGGCGCGAGCACCACCATCAGCGGCGACGCCGGACCGAGGGCGACGAGGACGTAAAAGCCGATCACCGTCGGCGGCAAGACAAGGGGCAGCGCCGAAAGCGCCCCGGCGATTTCCTTCCACCATGACCCTGACCGCGCGAGCCACCACGCCAACGGGGTCGCGATGAGCAGCAGGAGGAGCGTCGTCGTCGCGGCCAGCTCGATCGTCGTCAGGATAACGAGCCTCATCGCGCGGCGGCGGCGATGTCAAAACCGCACATAACCGAAGCGTGTGATGATCGCGACCGCCGCTGGAGTTTTGAGGAAGGCAATGAAGGCGGCGGCAGCGGGGGTGGCGGCGCCGGTCTTGAGCAGGACCGCCTGCTGGACGATCGGCGCGTGGTTGGCGTCGGGAACGATCCAGCGCGACCCACCTGCCACGTCGACGACCTGGCTGAGCGCGACGAAGCCGAGGTCCGCCGCGCCGGTCGCGACGAATTGATAGGCTTGTGTGATCGAACTGCCCTGAACGATCTTGGGGGCGACGGCATCGTAAAGCTTGAGCTTCTTCAGCGTTTCGACAGCGGCGACGCCGTAGGGTGCGGCGGCGGGGTCGGCGATCGCAAGGTGGGCGAAGGTGCCGCGCCGGAGAACTGCGCCATGGCCGTCGACCACCCCCGGCGTCGCCGAATACAGCACCAGCCGCCCGACGGCATAGGTGAAGCGCGTTCCCGGGACCGCGAACCCTTCGGCTTCGGCCTTCGCCGGGCGCTCGGCATCGGCCGACAGGAACACCTCAAACGGCGCGCCGTGGCTGATCTGGGTGTAGAACGCGCCCGACGACCCGAAGCTGAGGACGGCGGTGTGCCCGGTCGCCTTGGCAAAGGCAGCGGCGATCGCCTGCGCCGGTGCGGTGAAGTTGGCGGCAACGGCGACCTGCGTCTCGGCGGCCGTCGCGGCGGCCGGTGCAATCAGAGCAAGGCACACCAGCAATCGTCGAACCATCGGCGTCATTGGGCCCTCCATCGCGCTGGCGTCATAGCCGCCGCCGTCACCGCTGCCAATCGCAGGACCGCTTGACCACCGCCGCGCGCGCAAGGCACACACGGTGCGTCATCGGAGAACGCTATGAAGACCCGCGCTGCTGTTGCCTTTGCGGCGAAACGCCCGCTTGAGCTCGTCGAGCTCGACCTTGACGGCCCGCGCGCCGGCGAGGTGCTCGTCGAGATCATGGCGACGGGCATCTGCCACACCGATGCGTACACCCTCGACGGGCTGGACTCGGAGGGGCTGTTCCCGAGCGTGCTGGGGCACGAGGGCGCCGGCATCGTCCGCGAGATCGGTGCGGGCGTAACGAGCATCGCGGTCGGCGACCATGTCATCCCGCTGTACACGCCGGAATGCCGTGCGTGTAAGTCGTGCCTCAGCGGCAAGACCAACCTGTGCACCGCGATCCGCGCGACGCAGGGGAGGGGAGTAATGCCCGACGGGACGAGCCGGTTCAGCTACAAGGGCGCGCCCGTGTTTCACTATATGGGGTGCAGCACGTTTTCGAACTTCACCGTCCTGCCCGAGATCGCGGTGGCGAAGATCCGGACCGACGCGCCGTTCGACAAGAGCTGCTACATCGGCTGCGGCGTGACGACCGGCGTCGGCGCGGTGGTCAACACGGCGAAGGTCGAGGCGGGGGCGAACGTCGTCGTCTTCGGGCTGGGCGGCATCGGCCTCAACGTCATCCAGGGGGCGCGGCTGGTCGGGGCCGACAAGATCATCGGCGTCGATATCAATCCGGCCAAGGAGGCATGGGGCCGCCGCTTCGGCATGACCGACTTCGTCAATCCGAAGGACGTCCCCGACATCGTCGCGCATCTGGTCGCGCTGACTGACGGTGGCGCGGATTATACGTTCGACTGCACCGGCAACACGACCGTCATGCGGCAGGCGCTGGAGGCGTGCCACCGCGGCTGGGGCGTCTCGGTTGTCATCGGCGTCGCCGAATCGGGCAAGGAGATCAGCACGAGGCCCTTCCAGCTCGTCACGGGCCGCGTGTGGAAAGGCAGCGCGTTTGGCGGCGCGCGCGGGCGGACCGACGTGCCCAAGATCGTCGACTGGTACATGACCGGCAAGATCGCGATCGACCCGATGATCACCCACGTCCTGACATTGGACGAGATCAACAGAGGCTTCGACCTGATGCATTCGGGGGAGAGCATTCGCAGCGTCGTCGTGTATTGACGTTTTCGCCGTGACGTCGTGCATCCGCGACGTGCTCACGGCAGTTATCAGGGGAGAGACGCAATGTTCAGTCATATGATGGTCGGCAGCAACGACATCGCCAAGGCAAAGATCTTCTACGACGCGACGTTCGCCGCGATCGGCGGCAAGCCGGGGATGACCGACGACAAGGGCCGCCTGATCTACATGCACAACGGTGGGATTTATATCATCACACCGCCAATCAACGGCGAGCCGGCGACGTGCGCGAACGGTTTCACCCTCGGCCTCGCCATGGACGGACCCGAGCAGGCGAACGCGTGGCACGCCGCCGGTGTCGCCAATGGCGGCACCGCGATCGAGGATGCGCCCGGCATCCGCACCGGCGGCATGGGCGCGCTCTACCTTGCGTATCTACGCGACCCCGACGGCCACAAGCTGTGCGCGCTCCACCGGATGCCAGCCGCCAAATGAGCGTGACGACGGTCTCGGTCGCACGCAGCTATTCCGGCACGCAGGGCGTCTATCGCCACGCGAGCGCGGCGACCGGGACCGACATGACCTTCGCGGTCTACGTCCCCGACCATGCGCCGGGGACGAGGCTGCCGGTCGTGTGGTGGCTGTCGGGGCTGACGTGCACCCACGCCAACGCGGTCGACAAGTGCGAGTATAAGGCGGCGTGCGCCGACCTCGGGCTGATCTTCGTCTGCCCCGACACGTCGCCGCGCGGGGCCGGCGTGGCCGACGATCCGGCGTTCGACTTCGGTCAGGGGGCGGGGTTCTACGTCGACGCGACGCAGGCTCCGTGGTCGCCGCATTTTCGGATGTGGAGCTATATCACCGCCGAACTGCCCGATATCGTCGCGGCGAATTTCCCGGTCGACATGGGACGCGAGTCGATCATGGGCCATTCGATGGGCGGGCACGGCGCGCTGACGATCGGGCTGAGCTTCCCCGACCGGTTTCGCGCCGTGTCGGCCTTCGCGCCGATCGTCGCACCGAGCGCGGTGCCGTGGGGGGTCAAGGCGTTGACCGGCTATCTCGGCACCGACCGCGCGGCGTGGCGCAAGCACGATGCCGTCGCGCTGATCGAGGACGGCGCGCGCGTGCCCGCCCTGCTTGTCGATCAGGGCGACGCCGATCCGTGGCTTGCGGAGCAACTGCGCCCCGACCTGCTGGTGGACGCCTGCCGCGACGCGGGCATCGACCTGACGCTGCGAACGCGCGCCGGGTACGAACACGGCTATCTGTTCGTCTCCACCTTCATCGCCGACCACCTCCGCTGGCACGCCGCGAGCTAACTACGGCGAGATCGCCGCGCGAAGTTGACCTGCCCGTCGCCGCCACTAGGGATGGCGCGATGACCGCTATCGATCACGATCCCCGCGACGCCCGTCGGCTGCGCGACGCCTTTGGTGCGTTCGCGACCGGCGTTACCGTCGTCACTGCGGTCGGCGCCGCGGGGCGCGTCGGGCTGACGGCGAACAGCCTGACGTCGGTGTCGCTCGATCCGCCGCTGCTGCTGTTCTGCCCGGCGCGGTCGGCGTCGGCGTTGCCGACGTTGCGGAGTGCGCGGCGGTTCGCGGTCAACGTCCTCGCCGCCGATCAGGCGCACGTCGCCGACCGCTTCGCCCGCCGGGGCGTCGACCGCTTCGCCGACGCGGTGTGGGACGACCTCGACGGCTTGCCAGTCCTGAACGGCGCGTTGGCGAGTTTCGTCTGCACCCTCGACGCCGAACACGACGGCGGCGACCACGTCATCGTCGTCGGGCGGGTGGCGGCGATGCGCAGCCACGACGGCAGCGACCCGCTCCTGTATTTTCGCGGAGCCTATCGCCGGGTCCATGTCCCGACCTGACGCCGCTGATGTGATCGTTGCCACGGGTGCTGCGACCGACGCGGCGACCGTCGTCCTCGCGCGCGGCGGGCGGACGAGTTTCGCGGGGTTCCTGCTACGGCTCCTCGCGCGGATGCCGTTCCTGTTCATCGCCGGGCGGCTCTACGGATCGGCGGAGGTCGGGCGGTTCGGCTATGCGATCCTCGTCGTCGAATTGACCGCGCAGTTCGCGACGATCGGCCTCAAGCGCGGCCTTGCCGACCAGCTGGCGCGGGAAAGTGCGCCGCACGCCAACACCGTCGCCGACGCCGTCCTGCTCGGCCTTGGCCTCGCTGCCGCAGGCGCGGGGCTGTTGCTTGTCTGGCCGACATTGGTGTTCCCGAATGGCGCGATTTCACCCGCCGATCACCTCTTTCCCCTCGTCGCGCTCGCCGTCGCCGGGTCGGATATTAGCCTCGCCGCGCTCGCCTTCCGACACAATATCGCCGCGCAGGTCCGTGCGCGGTCGATCATCGAGCCGTGGACGCTGACGCTCGTCGCCGTCCCGGCCTTCTATCTCGTCGGACGCAGCGAAGGGCTGCTCGTCGCCTATGCCACGTCGATGGTCGCGGCGGTGTTCGCGTCGCTTATCCCGTGCGCGCGGAGCTTCGGTCTGCCGCAGCGATGGCGGCCATCGGCGGCGCGGCTATGGGGCCTCGCGCGCGACAACGCTCCGCTCGCCGGGGCCGACCTTGCCGACTGGGGGTCACGTCGACTCGATTTCTTCATCCTTGGGCGCTTCGCCAGTCCCGAGGTCGTCGGCATCTATTTCGTCGCACAGAATATCGCGTCGCTCCCGGCCAAGCTCAAGAACAGCTTCGACCCGATCCTGTCGCCGCTGCTCGCCACCGCCATTGCCGCCGGCGACCGGGCGAGCGTCGCCGCCCACGTCCGGCAGGTCGCGTTCTGGGTCCTCGCGGCGCAGTTCGGGTCGGTCCTCGCCCTTGGCATGACCGCGCGCGCGTCGCTCGGCCTGTTCGGACCGGCATTTGTCGCGGGGGCGGCGGTGCTCGCGACGTTGCTCACGGTCGAACTGCTCGCGAGTCAGGGCGCGATCGCCGAAGCCGCGCTCATCTATTTGCGGCGGCGAACCAACCTCGCCATCGCCGCCGGGGGGGTGGTCCTCCAGGCGGGGCTGACGCTCGCGTTCGTCGAACGCTTCGGCGCGATCGCGGCAGCGGGCGGATTGGCTGCCGCCGTGCTCGTCGTGTCGGTGGTCAAGGCGCGTGTGCTCGCCCACGTCGTCGGCGCGAGCGTGTCGGGGTGGCGCCCGGCGCTGATCGTCGCGGCGGCGGGAGCGTTCGCCGTCGGGCTCGCGGTTCAGCGCATTCCCGGCTGGTTGTGGGCGATCCGCGACGCCGTTGGACTGAGCGCGACGCGGGCGACGACGGTCGCCGAAATTCTCCAGCTGTCGGTCGGCGTCGGCGCGATCCTTGGCACGTTCGGCGCGCTGGCGTGGTGGCTCGGCTTCGGGCCGAGCGACCGGCTGCTGTTCCGCCGCGCTCGATAACCGCTATCCTGCGGCGCGTCGTCCGCTAAGGTCTGAGTCAAAGACAACGGGGAGCGCGACGATGACGATCAACCGCACGGTTCGACTGGCGCAGCGCCCGACGGGCCTGCCCGCGCCCGATACTTGGACGATCGCCGATGAGGCGGCCCCCGTCGCCGGTCCGGGTCAAGTCTTGGTGCGTGTCGACTATATCTCGCTCGACCCGGCAATGCGCGGGTGGATCAACGCCGGTAAATCGTACATCGCACCGGTCGAAATTGGCGCGGTCATGCGCGCCGGGGCGGTTGGGACCGTGATCGCCTCGCACAACCCCGACTTTGCCGTCGGCGACGCTGTCTATGGCCAGTTCGGCGTCCAGCGTTTCGCTGTCGCCGACGCGGCCGAGGTCAGCCGAATCGACACGACAATCGCCCCCGCGCAGACATGGCTCGGCGTTCTCGGGATGCCGGGGATGACCGCATACTTCGGGTTGCTCGATGTCGGCGCGTTGAAGGACGGCGAGACCGTCGTCGTCTCGGCCGCCGCCGGTGCCGTCGGCGCGCTCGTCGGGCAGATCGCCAAGCTCAAGGGCTGCCGCGTCGTCGGCATCGCCGGGGGGCCAGTGAAGTGCGCTGAGGTTGTCGACAAGCTCGGCTTTGACGCCTGTATCGACTATAAGGCGGACGGGATGTTCAAGGCGCTCGCCGCCGCAGTGCCGAACCGGATCGACGTCTATTTCGACAATGTCGGCGGGCCAATCCTCGAGGCAGCCATCGGGCTGCTGGCGCGCCGGGGCCGCATCGTCCTGTGCGGCGCGATCGCCGGGTATAACGACCCGTCGAAGGTGCAGGGGCCGCGCAATTACATGAAGCTGCTCGTCGCGCGCGGACGGATGGAGGGGTTCGTCGTGTTCGACTTCGAGGACCGCTACGCCGCCGCGCAGGCCGAGATCGCGGGCTGGATCAAGGCGGGAAAGGTCACCCCGCGCGAAGATGTCCAACACGGCATCGACCGCTTCCCGGAGGTGCTGACGATGCTCTATTCAGGCGCAAACAACGGCAAGCTGGTGCTCACGCCGTAATCGATACCTGCCGTCAATGCCGGAAGTGGCGCATGCCGGTAAACACCATGGCGAGGCCGCGTTCGTCGGCGGCGGCGATGACGTCGGCGTCGCGGATCGACCCGCCCGGCTGGATGACCGCCGTCGCCCCGGCTTCGGCGACCGCGATCAACCCGTCGGCGAAGGGGAAAAAGGCGTCCGACGCGACCGCGCTGCCGATTGTCCGGGGCTCGCTCCAGCCGGCGGCGGCGGCGGCGTCGCGCGCCTTTGACGCCGCGATGCGGGTCGAATCGACCCGGCTCATCTGGCCTGCGCCGATCCCCGCCGTGCTCCCGTCCCTGGCATAGACGATCGCGTTCGATTTGACGTGCTTGGCAACGGTCCAGGCAAAGCGGAGGTCGGCCATCTCGGCCGCCGTCGGCGCGCGCTGCGTCACGACCTTGAGCATCGCGTCGGTCAGAACGCCGCTATCGCGCTCCTGTACCAGCACGCCGCCGGCGATGATCTTCGTCGTCAGTCCGCGCCGCGCGGGGTCGGGCAAATCGCCGCTGAGCAACAGGCGCAGGTTTTTCTTCGTGGCGAACACCGCTTTGGCGGCGTCGTCGGCGTCGGGGGCGGCGACGACTTCGGTGAAAATCTCGGTCAT
>JAYTXW010000013.1:0-5591 GCA_043742745.1 Sphingomonadaceae bacterium | reverse complement strand
CTGGCGACGTCGGATGCGACCGCGACCGCGATGCACGACTTCGCCGCGCGGGTCGGCAAGACGGCGATCGAAGCGGCGGACGCCCCGGCGTTCATCGTCAACCGCGTCCTGTGCCCGATGATGAACGAGGCGATCTTCGCGTTGGGCGAGGGGGTCGGGTCGGTCGCCGACATCGACGCCGGGCTGCGGCTTGGCGCGAACCACCCGATGGGGCCGCTGACGCTCGCCGATTATATCGGTCTCGACACGCTGCTCAGCGTCATGCGCGTTATGCAGGAGGCAACCGGCGACCCCAAATACCGCCCCGCCCCCTTGCTGGTAAAATACGTCGAAGCCGGCTGGTTCGGGCGCAAAACCAAACGCGGCTTCTACGATTACTCAGGTGCGGAGCCAGTGCCGACGCGGTAGCGGTTAAGCCCGTCCCGCTACCGCCGCTGACTTGATGAAATCCCATACCGCCTTAGTGAAGCCCGGTGAGGCGTCGCCCGACCATTCGTCCATGCGGTCGTACATCGCCACCGTCTCGGTCTTCATCCGCGTGTCTGCCGCCATGTTGAAGGGCGCGAGGAGCGCGTTCCATTCGGCGAGATACGCCTGCGCCTGTGCCGACGCCGGGTCCAGCGGCAGGGCGGCGGCGATGCGCCCGCCCAGATCGGTCCACTTCGCCTGATAGGCGGCGGGGTCGAAATCGGTCGGCAGCGCGCTCATCTTCTCACCCCAGCGCGCCTGATCCTCGGCGCTGTAGTAGCGGTCGGCGACCTTTTTCCATGCCGCTTCGTCGGTCATCGACTTCTCTCCCTGCTTGATAAGCGTGCAAAAAACCGTCGAGGTCGATCGCCTCACCGCGCCCGAGGGCCGCTTGCGCCGCGCGCAATCCGGTCAGCGCGTCGTCGATGCTGGTCCGGCGCGCCGTCAAATCGGCAATCTGCGCCGCAATCAGCCGGTCGAGGTCGAGCCAGCCATCGCCCGTCAACGCCGCGATCTGAGCGAGGCTGAATCCTGCCCGCTTGAGGACGGTAACGTGGTGGAGCCGGGCGACTTCGTTCGCGCCGTAGCGCCGTTGCCCCGCCGCCGACCGCTGGGCACGGACCAGTCCCCGCGCCTCGTAAAAGCGCAGCGCCCGCGCCGATAGACCGGTGCGGCGGCAGACTTCGGTGATCGAGAGCGTCGTCATTCCCCGAGTCGTAGCCGATGACGCTACCTCAGGGGCAAGCACGAAATGCTAGACTCGCATCCCATCGGTATCGATCAGCACTTCGCGGCGCCCGACGTGGTCGGCGACGCCGACATAGCCGTCCTTTTCCATCCGCTCGATCAGGCGGGCGGCGTTGTTATAGCCGACGCGCAAAGTCCGCTGGAGATAGCTGGTCGATGCCTTGCGGCTTTCGGCGACGATCATGATTGCCTTGCGGTAAGTCTCGGCTTCCTCGCCGCCGCCCTCTCCCATGTCTAATCCGAACACGCCGTCGCCTTCGGGCGGCTCCTCGGTCACGGCGTCGACGTAATCGGGGCGGCCCTGCGTCCGGCAATAGTCGGCAACCGCCTCGACCTCCTCGTCGGTGACGAACGGGCCGTGGACGCGGATGACCTGCTTGCCACCGGGCATATAGAGCATATCGCCCTTACCGAGGAGCTGCTCCGCCCCCTGCTCGCCGAGAATGGTGCGCGAATCGATCTTCGACGTCACCGAAAAGCTGATCCGCGTCGGCAGGTTGGCCTTGATGACCCCGGTGATGACGTCGACCGACGGGCGCTGCGTCGCCATGATGAGGTGGATGCCCGCCGCGCGCGCCTTTTGCGCCAGCCGCTGGATAAGGAACTCGACCTCCTTGCCCGCCGTCATCATCAGGTCGGCGAGCTCGTCGACGACGACGACGATCAGCGGCAGCGTCTCGAAATCGAGCGTCTCCTCCTCGTAAATCGCGACGCCGTCGTCGTCGTAACCAGTGTGAACCTTGCGGATGAACGGCTTGCCGCTCGCCTTCGCCTCGCGCACCCGCTGGTTGAAGCCGCTGAGTGACCGGACATTGATCGTCGACATCATCCGATAGCGGTCTTCCATCTGCTCGACCGCCCATTTGAGCGCGCGGATCGCCTTCGCCGGTTCGGTGACGACGGGGCTGAGCAGGTGCGGGATACGGTCGTAGACCGAAAGTTCGAGCATCTTCGGGTCGATCATGATCATCCGGCACTGGTCGGGCGACAGCCGGTAGAGCAGCGACAGGATCATGCAGTTCAACCCGACCGACTTACCCGATCCCGTTGTCCCGGCGATCAGCAAATGGGGCATCGGCGACAGGTCGGCGATGACCGGGTCGCCGGCGATGTTCTTGCCGAGGACAAGCGGCAGCGCCGCTGACTGATCGTCAAACGCACTCGACGCGAGCAATTCGGACAGCGTCACCATCTGGCGGTTGGAATTGGGCAGTTCGATGCCGATGACGTTGCGCCCCGGCACGACGGCAACGCGCGCGCTGACCGCACTCATCGACCGGGCGATGTCGTCGGACAGGCCAATCACCCGGCTCGCCTTCAATCCTGGCGCCGGTTCGAGTTCGTACATCGTCACGACGGGGCCGGGGCGAACGTCGCCGATGCGCCCCTTGACGCCAAAGTCCTCGAGTACCGATTCGAGTAGGCGGGCGTTTTGTTCGAGGCTCGCACGGTCGATCTTCGCCACCGGGCCCTTGGGCGGTGGTTTGAGCAAGTCGAGCGGCGGCAATTCGTATACGTCGCCGAGGCCGAGCGTCGGCTGGCGTTCGCGCCGCCCGCGTCGCGCCGAGGGGGCGGCGGCGGCGACGGGGACGACGATCGTGGCGCGCGGCGCGGCGGCGCGGGTGATGGCGTCGGGGGCGCTCGCTGCAAGGTCGACGACACGCCTTGGCCGCGTCGGGGCGGCGACCAGATCGGCGGCGGGGTCGTGCGCGCGGAACAGCGCGGCGATACGGGTGACATCGGTCCGGTCGATGCCCGACCCCCATAGCAACAAGGCAAACGCGATGAGGAATAGCACTGCACCGACGACCCCCGACGGCGGTACCGCGCCGAGCAGCGGATACATATCGAGCATATCGCCAAAGCTGTCCGACGCCAGGCCGATGACCCCGCCGGTGCCCGCAGGCAACGCGGCGTCGGGGTCGGGCAGCACCGAACCGATCCCCGCCGCGAGCGCCAGCGCCCCGACGACCGTCGCCGCCATATAACGGCGCAGCTTTGCGAGGCTTGCACTGCGGATCAGTCGCGCGCCGACAATCGCCGTCATGGGCAGCAGGGCCGCCGCCGCCCAGCCGAGCAGCGCCAGCAGCGCGTCGGCGACCCACGCCCCGCCGCCGCCAAGGGCATTACGCGCGGCAGCCCCGGTCACGGTATTGAACGATGGATCGCCCGGACGGTAGGTCAGCAGCGCCACCGCGAGCGCGAGCGCAACGCTGATTACGGCAGTCCCGGCCACGACGCCGCCGACGCGGCGCGCACGGACAACGAGCGCCGGGGCGACAATGCCCGCGCTCGCCCGCCGTGTCGGTGCCATCGTCGCCATCGAAACTCCCCGCTTGGCCGACGACAACAGTGCCGACCGGGTGGAAGTCGGTCAAGAACATACCCGGCCCACATCGCTGTCGGCGACTGGCGTTGCAATGCTATAGTGGCTGTAATGTCACGCCTGCCACCCATGACCTGCCCCTGCGATGATAACGCGCGGCGGCGCTGGGCCCTCGCCATGCCGCGGCGTCGCGCCCCTTACTCGCGCCGCGTTGGAAGGGTATGACGCGAACCATGAACCATGATGTCATCATCATCGGCGGCGGGCTGGTCGGCATGACGCTCCCACTCGCGCTCGACGCGCACGGCGT
The DNA here is from genome assembly GCA_043742745.1 of Sphingomonadaceae bacterium. Lineage (GTDB taxonomy): Bacteria > Pseudomonadota > Alphaproteobacteria > Sphingomonadales > Sphingomonadaceae > Polymorphobacter_B. Next base: position 1,740 of record JAYTXW010000013.1, on the reverse strand, counting down.
GACGAGTGCGGTGGTTGATGCCGCCGACCTCGACGCGACGCTCACCTCCGCCTTCGACGGGCGCGCGTCGGCGATCGCGAGCGCGTCGGCGGGGATGTTCCGGACGATCGGCCTCGGCGCGATGCTCGACACCCAGTCATGCGCGATCCACCGCATCCGCGTCAGCGACGGAATTCAGACAAAGCCGCTGATTTTCGATGCGCTCGAGAGCGACGGCGCGGGCGGAGCGCTCGGTTATATGATCGAGAACCGCCATTTGCGCGCGCACCTGCTCGCCGCCGGGCGGGCGGCGGCGGGGATCGCCCTCCACGCCCCCGCGACCGCGGCGCACATCGATCGCGGCGGTCGTGGCGGTCTCGGCGGCGTGACGGTGACGCTCGGCGACGGCACAGTGTTAACCGCGCCATTGCTTGTCGCTGCCGATGGTCGCCGGTCGAAACTTCGTGACAGCGCCGGGATCGTCGTCGCGCGCTGGAGTTATCCGCAGACGGCGATCGTCACCATGGTCGAGCACGGACTGCCCCACGACCACACCGCGTTCGAACTATTCTACCCGACCGGACCCTTCGCGATCCTGCCGATGAGCGAATCGGCAAGCGGCGCGCACCGCTCGGCCATCGTGTGGACAGTGGAAAACCCCGCAGCGGCAGGAACTGTCAAGCTCGGCCCGCGCGCGCTGGCGGCCGAGATTGAAAAGCGCACCGGCGGGCTGCTCGGAGCCGTCACGGTGATCGCGCCGCCCGCATCCTACCCGCTCGGCTTCCATCACGCCGCCGCGTACACCGCCGAACGGATGGTCCTGATCGGCGACGCGGCGCACGGGATCCACCCGATCGCGGGGCAGGGCCTCAACATGGGGTTGCGCGACGTCGCGGCGCTGACGGAAGTACTCGTCGACGCCGCGCGGCTGGGTCTCGACCTCGGCGCCCCGGCGGTAACGGCACGCTATTCGGCGTGGCGGCGGCTCGACAATTCGATGGTCGGTGCGGTGACCGACGGCCTCAACCGGCTGTTCGCGCTCCCCGGAGCCGCACCCGCTGCCGCGCGTCGCCTCGGGCTCGCAGCAGTCGAGCGGGTCCCCGCGCTCAAGCGCCGCTTCATGGCCGAGGCGCGCGGCGAAACCGGCGACCGCCCGAAATTGTTGACCGGCATGCCGCTGTAGCCGACCCTGTTGCCGCAGCGCCTCGGGGGATAAGCGGTGGGCGTGACCGGCATCGGCGGTTTCTTCTTCCGGGCGCGCGACCCCGAGGCACTCGGAGCGTGGTACAAGACGCACCTCAATATCGGCGGCGGGTGCGACGGCACCGCGACCGGCGCGGTCGACGAATGGACCTGGCTGACCGCTGGCGGCCCGACTATCTTCGCCCCGTTCGCAGCCGATAGCGATTATTTCGCCGCCGACAAGGCGTTCATGTTCAACCTGCGCGTCACCAGCCTCGACGACGTGCTCGCCAAACTGCGCGCAGCAGGCATCGCGGTCGAAACCCGCACGGAGTGGGACAGCCGCGAAATGGGCCGCTTCGCCCGCATCCACGACCCGGAGGGCAATGCCATCGAATTGTGGGAACCACCGGTGGGGTAACGGAGGCTTTCAAGTTGAGATAGCTGCTGTGAACTGTCGTACTGCAATCCTTACATCATTCGTAAGCGGTGGCTGGTTCCCGTTGCGCGCCTCAGCTTGACTTTTTCGGGTACGCCCATGGCATGAGTTCGTCGATGCGGCTCATCGGGTGGCCATTG
>JAYTXW010000012.1:0-2929 GCA_043742745.1 Sphingomonadaceae bacterium | reverse complement strand
GTCTACTTCAACCGGCCGCTTCTCGCAGCGGCATGAAACCGGCAGACGCTCCACTTAGCAATCGCGTCGAGCTGTGCAGATGAACCGAGCCACCTCTGATGGCGTGTGGCTATTGCCACCTCGCTGGCGGTGAAGGGCGGGTTGAAAACGCATCGCTCGCGGGGGTCCCCGCCTATTATATCCGCGAGCAAGTCGCCGCCTTCGCCACCGGCACGCGGACTGCCGCCGCGCCCGACTATCTCCCATCGCGGCTGATGATCGCCGTTGCCAAATCGACCTCGCCTGCCGACGTTGCCGCCGCCGCGACTTATTTTTCGGCGGCGCGTTTCGTATCGCACGTTCGCGTCGTCGAAGCGGCGACGATCCCCGCGACCGTCAGCGGGCGCTTCATTCGCGTTCGCGCCGCCACGGGAACGGAGCCGATCGCCGACCGGATTGTCGAGATGCCCGATGATATGGCCGCGTTCGAACAGCGCGACCCCCGTGTCATCTATACGGCCTTTGTCCCGCCCGGCAGCCTCGCTCGGGGCCGTGCCGTCGTCGCGCGCATCGGCTGCGCCGTTTGCCACGGTGCGGGAATGAAACTGTGGGGCGCGGGGCGGTCGCCGACGTACATCTTCTGCCAGCTCCTCGCGTTCCGCAGCGGCGCACGGCACGATGTCGACGCAGCGCCAATGACGGCGGTTGCCGCGCGACTCACGCCACATGACATGATCGCCGTCGCCGCGTATTGGGGATCGCTGCGGCCATAGGTCTTGCCAAGGCGCTGCCGCTCGTGCCGAGTAAGCGCGGGGGCAACATGACAGCAACGGCAGCAACAATCCGATCGGCGATCCCCAAGCGCGTCATCCTCGTCGTGATGTGCTTCCTCGCGACGTCGATCTGCTATGTCGACCGGGTCAATATCTCGGTGGCGGTCATTCCGATGGCCGAGCGGTTTCATTGGTCGGCGACGACCAAGGGCGCGGTGCTGACGTCGTTTTTCATCGGCTATCTGCTCGCGATGCTGCCGGGCGGGTGGCTGATTGCGCGGTTCGGCGGGCGACTGATTCTCGGCATTGCGCTCGCGGCGTGGTCGCTGGCGACGCTGCTGACCCCGGCGGCGGCATTCGCCGGGCTGCCGTTCCTCATCGCCGTGCGCGTCGCGATGGGCATTGCCGAAGCGGCGACCTTTCCCGCGGTGATCGGCCTGTTCGCGCGGTGGCTGCCGGTGACCGAGCGGTCGCGCGCCGTCGCCCTGCAACTCGGCGGCATCCCGATCGGCACCATCGTCGGCCTGTCGGCGGCGGGCGGGGTGATCGCGACTTGGGGCTGGGAAGCGATGTTCTGGCTGTTCGGTGTGGGCGGGCTGGTGTTCGCTGTCATCTGGTTTTTGGTCGTCCACGAAGCGCCGGGGCTGCACCCGCGTATCGGCGCGGCCGAGCGCAGCCTGCTCGCCGACCGTGAGGCGGCGACGGCGCGCGCCCCGGTACCGTGGCGCGCGCTGCTGTCAAAGCGCCCGGTCTGGGCGATCATCATCACCCATTTCTGTAGTAACTGGACGCTGTACCTGATGCTGACGTGGATGCCGTCGTATCTCCACGACGTTCAGCACCTCAACGTCGGCAAGGCCGGGTTGGCCGCCGTCCTGCCGTGGCTGTGTTATTTCCTCGCGGGTAACGGCGCGGGCTGGCTCGCCGATCGCCTCGTCGCGCACGGGACGTCGCTGTTGCTGATCCGCAAGACGGCGCAGACGGCGGGGCTGGTCGGGGCGTCGGTCGGGCTGCTCCTTGCCGGACAGGCGACGACGCCGGGGGAGGCCGTGGCGATGCTGTGCCTCGCACTGGGTGCGAACGGGCTCATCTCGGCGGGGTTTGCCGCCAACCATCTTGATATCGCACCGCGCTACGCCGGGCCGCTGTATGCGGTGTCGAATTTCGCCGGGACAATGCCGGGGATCATCGGCGTCTATATTACGGGCGCACTGCTCGACCTGACCGGCGGCTATGGCTGGACCTTCGCCGCTGCTGCCGGGGTCAATCTTGTCGGCGTCGCGGTGTGGCTGGCATGGGCGTCGGTCGATCCGGTCGTCGACTGATCACTCCGCCGCCAGCCGTTCGGGGAGCGGCGTGCTGCGCGGACCCCGGACGAGCTTGCCGGGGCGCGCCCCCGTCGCGACGCCGTCGCGGAAGGTGACGACGCCGGACTTGATCGTCCATGCATAGCCGCTCGCGCGCTGAAGCAGGCGTTTGCCGCCAGCGGGCAGATCGAACGCGATATACGGCTTGGCGAGTTTCAGCCGGTCGAAATCGATGATGTTGACGTCGGCGAGCATCCCCGGTGCAAGGAGCCCACGATCGCCGAGCCCGTACATCGCGGCGGTATCGGCGGTCTGATGCTTGACCGCTGCGGCGATACTCAGCTTGCCTGCCCGCTTCCGGTCGCGCGCCCAGTGGGTGAGCATGAAGGTCGGTGACGCCGCGTCGCAGATCACCCCGCAATGCGCCCCGCCGTCGGACAGGCTGACGACCGTCGCCGGATGATCGAGCAGTTCGAGAACATGGTCGAGGTGGCCGTCGGCATAGTTGAGGATCGGCAGATAGATGAACCCGCGCCCGTCGTCGGCGAGCATCAGGTCGTAGGCGACGTCCTGCGGGTCGCGGCCTTCGCGCAGCGCGATCGCGGCGATGCTCATGTCGGGAGTCGGCTCGTAATCGGGGTCGTCGCCGAGAGGGAATTGCAGCGTCCAACCGTGGAACAACAGGTCGACCAGCGGGCCATCATGCTCGGGCCGTTCGGCGGGGTCGGCGAGCAATTGCGCCTTGAACGCGGGGTCGCGCAGATGGGCGAGTTGCTCGTCCCACGGCAGGGCCGCGATCCGGACCCAGCTCGCGCGGGTGATAAAGGGATGCGCCGTTCCGCGCCAGTTGAGCAGGACCCCGGTACCGCG
>JAYTXW010000011.1:0-7977 GCA_043742745.1 Sphingomonadaceae bacterium | reverse complement strand
AGGGTACAACCCGGTGCGATGATAGACGTCGATGAAGTTGATCCCGATCGCAGTGTGACGGACGCGCACTTCGCCGACCCCTGGATCGCCAACGTCGATCGGTTCGTAGCGAAGGACGTCGGGGCCATCGGTGGTGGCGAAACGAATGGCATGGTCGGTCATATCAGCTCCGGCTTGGCGTTCGTGACGGTAAACGCTAGACCAATGCTATCGGCGGCAAAAGGCATGCAGGCTCGTGAAGATTACATTCGATATCGATTGTACCCCCGCTGAGGCACGCGCGTTCCTTGGCCTGCCGGATCTGACTGTGCTGCACGAGGCCTATCTGGCAAAGATGACCGGGTTTGTTACCGAGGGCGTCGGACTGGCAGAATATGAAAAGATGGAGCGGACATGGCTACCGGGAATGAGCGAGGGCATGGAGACATGGCGTCAGGCGATCTTCAGCGCGACGCGGAGCAAGGCCGACTGACCCCGACGATCTTCGCGCTCGCGACCGGCGCACCCCCGACAGCGATCGCCATCGTGCGCGTCTCCGGCCCGGCAGCATTGGCGATCCTTGCGAGCCTGACCGGTCGCTCGCTTCCGCCACCGCGCCGATTGACCCGCTGCACTCTGCGAGACCCGGCAACCGGCGACGAGATCGATACGGCGTTGGTTGCAGTGTTCCCCGGCCCCGCCAGCGTCACCGGTGACGATGTTGCGGAACTGCATCTCCACGGTGGGGTCGCCATTGTTGGAGCGGTCCTCGCCACGCTTCGTCAACACGGGGCGGTTCCGGCAATGGCAGGGGCATTTACCCGCCGAGCGTTTGACAATGGTAAGATTGACCTCGGCCAGGTCGAGGCGTTGGGTGACCTGATCGCGGCCGAAACCGATGGTCAACGTCGCAGCGCGATGTCCCGCACGGGAATCGACCTCGCCCAACACGTCGACCGTTGGCGCGCCGTGCTGATCGCTGTTCGCGCCGATCTTGAGGCGACGCTCGATTTCGCCGAGGACGATGACGTGGGGACGCTCCCAACGGGGTTACTCGATGACCGCCTTGTCATGCTTGCATCGGAGCTCCTGAGCACGCGCGCGCAGGCCGAACGCGGTGGACGGTTGCGTGACGGCGTCACCGTGGCGATCGTCGGCCCGGTCAATGCCGGCAAGTCGACCTTGCTCAACGCCCTTGCGCGCCGTGATGTTGCGTTGGTGTCGCCGGTGCCGGGAACGACACGCGATGTGATCGAAGTGCGGATCGATCTCGGCGGTATTCTGGTGACGATCATCGATACTGCGGGAATTCGCGAAACAACCGATGTCCTCGAAGTTGCCGGGATTAGCCGTGGCCAGGCTCGTGCTGAAACGGCGGACATCATGATCACGCTTGGCCCGAGTGCGTTTCAAAACAGCATCAATGTCCGCAGTAAGAGCGACCTATCACCGGGTGGTTCGGGATGGCGCGATGGTTTTTTGCACGTGTCGGCGGCAACCGGTGAGGGGCTCGACCTGTTGGAAGCGCATCTTGCCGCGCGCGTCGTGGCGCTGACTGCCGCCGGGGAGCCGGCCCTTGTTGCCGCGCATTGGCAGATGGCTGCCGTCGACGAGGCCATTGCAGCGATCGGTGCGGCGCACCGTTCGACGGTCACGGTAGTTATTGCCGAGGAGCTGCGGCGAGCCACCTTTGCCCTCGAACGGTTGATCGGGCGGGTAACCAGCGAAACCCTCCTCGACCAGGTTTTTGCGCGATTTTGTATCGGCAAATAATGTTCCACGTGGAACATTGCGTCAGCATGGTCTAGCGACGGGCGATGTTGATGTTCGATGTCATCGTGATCGGTGGGGGTCACGCCGGGTGTGAGGCCGCTGCCGCCGCTGCGCGAGTCGGCTCGCGGGTCGCATTGGTGACGCGATCAGCGGGTGATCTTGGCGTCCTGTCGTGCAACCCGGCAATCGGAGGCCTCGGCAAGGGGCACCTTGTTCGCGAGATCGACGCGCTTGACGGCCTGATCGGGCGGGTCGCCGACGCGGCTGCCCTTCAGTTTCGGCTCCTCAATCGGAGCAAAGGTCCAGCCGTCCAGGGTCCGCGCGCGCAAGTCGACCGGCGGCGCTATCGCGCGGCGATGGTCGATGCAATCGCCGATGAGCCCGGGATCACCGTCATCGTCGCCGATGTCGTCGGCTTTGTGGATGGGCGGCCGACAGCGATCGATACGAGCATCGGCCCAATCAGCGCGGGAGCGCTCATCGTCACCGCTGGGACGTTTCTCGCCGGAACGCTGCATCACGGGCGGACGATCACCGCCGGAGGCCGCATTGGCACCGCCCCTGCCGGCGCTCTGGCGCGTGCGATCGCGGGTCTCGGCCTGCCACGTGGCCGGTTCAAGACAGGAACACCGCCGCGGCTCGACGGGCGGACGATTGACTGGGGCGGTATCGCCCTCCAGCCGGGTGATGCCGTCCCGACGTATCTTTCCGACGCGACGGTGCCGAGCACGCGCGCGATGCTGCCATGCGGTGTGACGCGGACGACGCAGACAACGCATCAAATCGTCCGCGACCACCTTGGCGAAACACCGACCTATGGCGGCGATTTCGCGGGGCGCGGTCCGCGCTACTGCCCGTCGCTCGAGGACAAAGTCGTTCGCTTCGGCGACCGCGACGGCCACAACATCTTTCTGGAGCCCGAGGGTTACGACGACTTCACCGTCTATCCCAACGGCATTTCGACCGCTTTGCCACCAGCGGTGCAAGCCGAATTGTTGACGACCATCCCGGGTCTCGAACGCGCCATCATCCGCCAACCCGGTTATGCGGTCGAATACGACTATGTTGACCCGCGCGCGCTGACTGCCGCCCTAATGGTCCGCGACCGCCCCGGACTATTCCTCGCCGGTCAGATCAACGGCACGACGGGGTACGAAGAGGCGGCGGGTCAGGGTATCGTCGCCGGGATCAATGCTTCACGCTTCGCCGCGGGACAGTCGCCGCTCATTCTTGACCGGGCGACATCGTATCTGGGGGTGATGATCGACGACCTGACGCACCTCGGCGTCAGCGAGCCATACCGAATGTTCACGTCGCGCGCCGAATACCGGCTGAGCCTTCGCATCGACAACGCGGGTGACCGGTTGACGCCCATTGGAATTGGCTGCGGCGTCGTCGGTGCGGCCCGCGCGGCGCGCTTTGCCACACGAACGTCTGCGCTCGCCCACGCCCGTTCCCGCGTCGCCGCACTATCCGCGACCCCTGCCGCCCTTACGCGTGCGGGAGTACAGGTCAACCAGGACGGCGTTACCCGCACTGCCCAAGCATGGCTGACCAATCCTGCCGTCGATTGGGCGGCGGCGACAAGGATCTGGCCAGAATTGTCTGCGACGCCGCTCGACATCGCCGATGTCGTCGCTACCGATGCGCACTATAGCCTCTATTTGAACAGGCAAGCTATTGAAGTTGCGTCGTTCCGTGCAGATGAAGCTCTCCTTCTTGCCGACGATATCGGGTTTGATCGGATTGCGGGCCTGTCGCCGGAAATGGTCGAGCGATTGTCGGCAGCCCGGCCCGCGACGTTCGGGGCAGCGGTGCGGGTGGCAGGGGTGACGCCGGGGGCGCTCGGCGCGCTCCTTGCGTATGCTCGTCGCGCCGCGTGACGGCCACTGCGGCAGCCAACGTAAAGCAGCGGGCAGAGTTTGCCGCCGACTATACGGTGAGCGCGGCCACGCTGGCGCGCCTTGACGATTATGCGGCCTTGCTTGCTGACTGGCAGGGGCGGATGAACCTCGTCGCATCATCGACGCTCGTGGACGTTTGGCACCGGCACATTGCCGACAGCGCGCAGGTCGCGGCGCTGGTCGATGCGACCAACACGACGATTTGGCTCGATATCGGCAGCGGCGCGGGGTTTCCGGCGCTCGTCCTCGCGGCGCTATGCCCCGGCACCTTCCACCTGGTCGAGGCGACGGCGAAGAAATGCGCTTTCCTTGCGGCGGCGGCGGACGTCCTTGGCGTCGCCGACCGTGTCGTGATCCATAACCAGCGGATCGAAGCGATGCGCCCATTTGTTGCTGATATCATCACCGCGCGGGCGTGTGCTTCGTTGACCCAATTATTCGCGTGGGGGGCGCCGTTCGGCGGGCGCGCGCAATGGTTGCTCATGAAGGGGCGCACGGTTGCCGACGAAGTCACCGCCGCGGCGCATGAATTCACCTTCGACCACCAGCTTGTCACTAGTCGAACCGACGACGAAGCGCGTATCGTCGTCGCGCGCAACGTGCGACGGAGGCGGTGATGCGGATCGCGATCGCCAATCAAAAGGGCGGTGTCGGCAAGACGACGACGGCGATCAACCTGGCGACGGCAATCGCTGCGACGGGCAAGACCGTCCTGCTGCTCGACATGGACGCGCAGGGCAACGCCTCGACCGGGCTAGGCATCGACCGGCGAACGCGAACGATCTCGATCTATGACGTGCTGTTGGGGGAGGCGACCCTCGACGCCGCGACGATCGCGACAGCGGTTCCTAGCCTGTCGCTCGTGCCATCGACGGCGGCGCTCGCCGGGGCCGAGGTCGAACTTGTCGGCCTCGACCGGCGTAACCGTCGCCTCGCCGACGCCATAGCGGCGGCGGTGCGGTATGATTACATCCTCATCGATACGCCGCCTTCGCTCGGGCTGTTGACGCTAAACGCCCTCGTCGCGGCGACGCAAGTGCTCGTGCCGCTCCAGACCGAATTTTTCGCGCTCGAGGGGTTGAGCCAATTGCTCAGCACGATCGAGCGCGTCCGCGAAGGGCCGAACCCGCATCTGCGGCTGCTGGGCGTCGTCCTGACGATGGTCGACAAGCGCAACCGCCTGTCGGAAGCCGTCGCCGCCGACGTCCGCGCGGTAATGGGGAGCCAAGTCTTCGCCACCGCGATCCCGCGCAACGTCCGCCTGTCCGAGGCTCCGAGCCATGGGTTGCCGGCGCTCGTCTACGACTTCCGCTGCCTCGGCTCGGCCGCCTATATCGCACTCGCCAAAGAAGTTATCGAGCGGACGGCGCTCGCAGGGGATCTGATCGATGCGTGAACCAAAACGCGCTGGATTGGGCCGTGGTCTGTCGGCATTGATGGATGAAGTCGGCCCGGCGGCAATGCGCACCGTTGTGCCGCTTGCAGAGATTGTTGCCAATCCGCGCCAGCCGCGTCGCCGCTTCGATGCCGCCGCGATGGACGAATTGATCGCGTCGGTGCGTGAACGTGGCATCCTTCAGCCCATCCTTGTCCGCCCAGTTGGTACAGCCGGCGAGCGTCGGTACGAGATCGTCGCCGGGGAACGCCGCTGGCGCGCGGCGGCGGCGGCGCAGCTTCACGATATCCCCGTCGTCATCCGCGACCTCGATGACGCCGCCGCGATTGAGATCGCGCTCGTCGAGAATATCCAGCGCGCCGACCTCAACCCGATCGAGGAGGCGGAGGGCTTTCGCCGCCTGATGGACGACCATGGCCATACGCAGGATGGGCTGGCGAAGATTGTTGGCAAGGCGCGGAGCCACGTTGCCAACCTGTTGCGTTTACTCGACCTTTCGCCTGAAATCCGTGATCTTGTGGCGAATGGCGAGCTTCCACTCGGCCATGCGAAGGCGCTGATGACCGCCGCTGATCCGCTTGCCCTGGCACTCCGCGTCAAGGCCGAGGGGTTGTCGGTCCGGCAAGTCGAGGCGATCGCCCGGAAGGGGACGGCGCGACCAGGACGTGCGGCAGTTGCCGTCGATCCTGACCTCGCCGCGCTCGAGACGCGACTTGGCGAGGCGCTGGGGATGGTGGTGACGCTGACGGCTCCCGTACCGCCAACGGGGACCTTGGCAATCGCCTTTTCGACGCTCGACCAGCTCGATCTGCTGTGTCGTCTGCTTGAAGCGGCGCATGTGACACTGCGCCCGAATTAGGGGTCGGAATACGACCAAGTCTGGTCTGCCTAAGCGTAGAGCACTGCGGCGAATGCCGGAGTTCGACGATGGATTTCGCGCGCCAGCTGTGTCCGGAACCGCGGGCGGCCAGCGTGCGGACGCCGATTGCTACCGTCCAGCGAACTTTAACGGCGGGCTGACCGAAACCGCGTCGGTTACCCAATAAAGCTGTCCGGTGGCCTTGGCGCGGAAGAACGCCTCCATTTCGGGGCGGGTAAACGGGCGGGAGCCGACGCGCCCGAACACCGCCATCTGGTTACCGCTCTCGTCGACGGCACGGTCGCGGTCGAGGCCCTTTGACAGGCCTAAAGCCGGCCACGGCGTTTTTGCCCACGCGATCAGTTCGGGGCGGGGTTCGGGCGAGAAGCCATAGAGATTGGCTTGGCTGGCAGGCGACGTCAGCTGCAACACCTTGAGTCCATTGACCCCGTCGGCGATGTACGCGAATAGTGAGGCGTTGGTCGTCCCAACCATAACGTCCTCGGCATCGGTGATCCTGCCCCCTGCCGTCTCGAGCTTGAACAGCTTTGGCGTCTCGGCGCGGGTAATGTCGACGATCGCCACCCCCTGACCCTTGGCCGCGACATAGGCGTAGGTCCGTGCGAGATAGACTTTGCGCGCGTCTGCCAGCGGGACTGTCGCCGCAAGCAGACGCGGGCGGCCCTGATCGGTCACATCCAGTACCCGGAGCCCAGTTGCATCAGTGACATAGAGGTAACGGAACTGGAGCGCCGACGCCCGGACATTGGTCAACGGCACCGTCGCCGTGACCTTCGGGTGGAGCGGATCGCCGATATCGACGACGACCAGCCCGACCTTGGCGGCGATATAGGCAAAGTTACCGCCGAGTGTGATGTGGCGCGCGCCGTCGAGGACGTGGCCGTCGTTCCACGTTAGCGCGCGATGGAGGAAGTTGTTGCGCGGCTCCTTGTCGGCCAGCGTCCGGACATCGACGAGGATCAGCCCCTCCTCAGCGTCGGTGACGAAGGCGTAGTTGTAAATCGGGTGGAACGCTTGCTCCTCGTTGAGCGCGCGGAGTTCAGCGGTATTGCGTGTCGGATCAATCGGTTGCCCCGTCGGCAGCGCCATGCACGTTGCGTTCTTGCTGCCGACATGCGTGTTCTGGCCGAGGGGCGAAACCGGTCCGGTCAGGATGCGTTCGGACACGCTTTTGTTGGCGATCGACGCGACATCATAGACGCGGAAGCCTGATTTGCCCTCGGCGGCGAACAGATATTCGCCGCGCAGCTGAAGGCAGTGGATCGGCCCACCAGCGCGTTTGTGATTGTTGACGAACTGCTCGGTGGCGTTGGTCTCGCCCGATCCGCCCGCCGACTTGTCGAAGATTTCGCCGCGCGTCCAATTTTTCAGCTCGCGACCGTTTTTGTCGACGTGCAGCTTGTACCAGTCGGGGTAAGCGTATTTCTGCAGGTACGACCCGATCACCGCCTGCGGCTCGCGCCATTCGGTGACGCGGATCGCCGATAGCCCGCCTTCTTCGCCGACCCACGCATTGAGCCCGACGAAGTTGATATAGTTCGTCCCGAGCAGCATCAGCTGCGCCATCCACGCATTATTGTCGCCCGCTTGGGCGAGGTGGCAGTCGGTGCACGTCTTCGTCTCGACCCGGCGCTCGGTGTGCGGATAGTGGGGCGCGAACGCCTGGCTCGAGAAGCCGCCCGCCGAAATTGGCGGCTGCTGGACGTAAATGCGGTCGCGGTTGACGTTGGTCGACGACAGCACGAGCGCCGATGTCGAGCGAACGGGCGCGATTATATTGCCCTTGGTCGTCATATGCTTGCCGAGCTGGAAGATGTCGTCGCGCGCGACTTCGGGGTTATAGCTTGCCCAGTTGCGCGTCTCGCCGCCCTCGTATTTGTGGATATCGGTCTTCCAGTTCGCCTCGATCGGCAGGTGGCACCCGCCACACGACGTTGTCCACGAGAGGTGGCAGCTATAGCACGCCATAGTACTGTCCGAATGCGCGCGTGCTTCGGCGGACACCTGCGGTCCCCACCGCATTGCTCCGTCGACCGATATCCTGC
>JAYTXW010000010.1:0-2773 GCA_043742745.1 Sphingomonadaceae bacterium | reverse complement strand
GCGAGGCTCCACCCGGCAAAAGCGATCATCGCCGCCCCCGATAGATTGCCCGCAACCGCGCCGACGCCGACGACCGTCCCGACCCGTGCCACGGGGATCGCGTCCGCCGCCAGCCCGAACACATTGGTCGAAAACCCCTGATGCGCGAACAATCCGACGCCGATGACGACCGCCGCCGCCCATGGCCCCGGCGCGACGATCGCCAGCGGTAGCGGCAAGATCAAGAGCGCGTAGAACAGCATCGAGCTTTTTCGCGCACGATTCATGCTCCAGCCGCGCGCGAGCAGTGCCGGGAAAACGAGCCCCGACGACAGCGCGCCCGCGGCGGCGAAACTATATGCCAACGCCGTTGGGCCGCCGAGCGTCGCCTGGGTCATGTGAAACACCTTGGCGAAAAAGTCGGGTAGAAAGAACAGCAGGAAAAACCAGCCGAGGTCGCTGAATAGCTTTGCTCCGACGATTGCCCACGTCCGCCGGTCCGCAAACAACGCGCGCCAGTCGGTCGGCACCCGTTCAACCGGCTCGGGTCCGTCGATCGGGACCAGCCCGCGTGTCCCGAAAATCCACGCGATCAGCCAGACGAACCCCAGCCCGCCGGTAACAATAAACGCCGCTCGCCAGCCATAGGCGAGGGCAAATGGTGGGATGAGCAGCGGCGTCACGATTGCACCGATATTGGGGGCGGTATTGCCGATGCCCAGCGCGAACGACCGTTGTTCGACGGGCAGATACGTCGCCGCTGATTTGACCGCCGCCGGGGTGCCGACTGTCTCAGCAGCGGCGAGGACGACGCGCGCGGCGACGAACTGGCCGACCGTCGCGGCAAAGGCGTGGGCGATACCCGCCGCGCTCCACACGCCGACGCCCCAGCCAAGCGCGCGGCGCACCCCGACGCGGTCGACGAACCAGCCAATAAAGGCATAGGTGATCGCCGCCGTTATCTGAAAGGCGGTGCCGATCGTCGCAAAGTCGCCATCGCTCCAGCCGAAGCGCGTCTCGAGCGTTGGCTTGAGGAGAGCGAGCACCTGCCGGTCGACGTAGTTCAGCGCGATCGCAACGAAGAGCAGCGCGATCAGCAGCGAGCGGCGCCGTACAGCGGCCATAAATCGTTTCCCCCAAGCTCCCGACGACAGTGGCGGCGACGCGGCGGGCGGTCAATCGGTTGGGGGTTCGCGGACGTGCACGGGTAGGTTAGAGTTTCATATGCTCACACGCCGTTTTTTGCTTGCCGCCACCGCGACGCTGCCCTTCGCCGCTTGTACGCGCCAGCCTGATTTGCGGATCGGCTTCCAGAGCAATGGCCTGCTTCTTGCTGCGAAGGGGCGTGGTTCTGTCGAGGCGGCGCTCGCCGACCGCGCAACGGTGACGTGGCGCGCATTTCCCTCAGGGCCGCCGCTGCTCGAGGCGATGAGCCTTGGCGAAATCGACCTTGGCGGGGCGGGCGACACGCCGCCGATCGCCGCGCAGGTAGCTGGCGCGCGGATCGTGTACGTCGCTGCTCAACCGGTCAGCGGCAGTGCGGCAGCAATCATTGTACCCAAGGGATCGCCGCGGCGCACCGCCGTTGATTTGAAAGGGGCGAAGCTCGCCTTCACCCGCGCATCGTCGGCGGAACGATTCGTTCGTGCCGCGTTGGCGACGGCTGGGCTCGACATGGCCGATATTGCGCCGGTCAACTTGACGCCGACGCAGGCGGCGACTGCTTTTGCGGCGGGCGCGGTCGATGCCTGGGCCATCTGGGACCCGTTTCTTGCACACGCGGAAGTTGAGCTGGGTGCGCGGGCGATTGTTGGCGGGGTCGGCCTCGCGCGGAGCACATCGTTCATCCTGGCAAACGCAGACATAGTTGTGACGCACCCCGAGCTTGTCGTTGCAGCGCTTAACTCGTTGGCCGCGACCGCCGACTGGGCAGCCGCGCACCGTGATGCGCTCGCACCGCTCATCGCCCGCGCCGGGAGCCTATCTCCCGCCGTCGCCGTCCGCATCGCCGCACGCCAGGATCTCGCGCTCCTTCGCCTCGACCCGGCGACGGTCGCCGCACAGCAGGCCATCGCGGACGGCCTTCACGCCGACGGACAACTGCCCGCTGTCACCGTCGCCCCAGCAATGTGGCACGGCTGGCGCTGAGGCGGTCGCGCCGCCGCAGCGCCGATCAAGAATTTTATGCGCAGGGTCACCAAAGCCGGGGTCGCGCATTATGTTGCATCGCAACATTGATTGGACCGCCATGCCCCGCCCCTCATCCGCGACCCTGCGACGCCCCATACGGCGTCCGGTCACCGCCGACCCCTTCGTTGAGGTGAGCGCGCCGTTCGCTAACCCCGGCGGCTTGCGGATGTTGGCGTTCGTTCCCGACGGACTGCCTGCAAGCGCGCCGCTCGTGGTCGTCCTCCACGGTTGCACTCAGACCGCTGGCGGGTACGATCTCGCCGCCGGTTGGTCGGTGTTGGCGAAGACGCACGGGTTCGCCTTGCTCTATCCCGAACAGACTCGCGCCAACAATGCCAACGGTTGTTTCAACTGGTTCGAGGCGGGCGATACGCGGCGCGGAAGTGGCGAGGTCGCATCGATCGCGGCTGCCGTTACGGCGATGGTGGCAAAGCACAAGCTCGACCGCAGCCGCATATTTGTCACCGGTCTGTCGGCAGGCGGGGCGATGGCGAATGCCTGCCTCGCCGCCTACCCCGACTTATTTGCCGGTGGGGCGATCATCGCCGGACTGCCAGTCGGCGCGGCATCTGGGATGGGCGAGGCGTTTGCGGCAATGTCGAAC
>JAYTXW010000009.1:0-3406 GCA_043742745.1 Sphingomonadaceae bacterium | reverse complement strand
GCCTTTTTTTCCGAGACCCGGAAGCGAACCCAGTGGCTCGTTCCGGCGTCGGGGGCGGCTTATGGGCCGCGTCTCAAACCCCGTCAACTTCTTTTTTCGCTGGCCGGGCGAACCCGATCTTCGAAAACCCGCACCCTTTTCACGGCAACAAAATAGTCCCGAAGGACTGTGATGACCTGACGCTGTCTGGGACTGACTGACACCCGAAAAACCGAAGTGCCCGTCAACCGGGAAGCGGCGTCCTAGACGCGTCCCCCAGACCGCGCAAGCACTTTCTGCCCAGCACGGTGTTATTACCGGCGATCAGGTCGCGATATAGTCCTTCAGCGCGCTCGCCTCCTGCTCGGCGTCCTCGATCCGGCGCTTGACGAGGTCGCCGATCGACACCAGCCCGAGCAGTTCCCCGTCCGCCACAACCGGCAGGTGGCGAACACGCCGATTGGTCATCGTCGCCATCGCCGCCGCGATCGACGAGTCGGGCGTTGCCGTCAGAACCGGCGACGTCATCACGGTTTCGGCCGCAGCCTCAAGAACCGCCGTCCCGAGTCGATGCAACTCCGTGACGATGTCACGCTCTGAAACAATGCCGAGGATCGCGTTTTCCTCGACGACGAGGACCGCCCCGATGCGATTGTCGTGGAGCAGCGCGACGATTTCGCCGACCAGGGTTAGGGTCGTCACGGTTATAACTGGTTTCCTACCGGTGAGAATCGATCCGATCGACATCGCAATACCTCCCAAGGTGCGCATCGTCGGAGTTCTCCCCATATCAATGCGCGCGGGTAGTCTCCGCCGATTCGCAACGAAAGGAAAGTCGATGGCGGCATCACCGGACAAGCAAGCCGATCATTGGCGCCGGTTTCGGCGACTCATGGCAATCGCCGCCGTGGTCGCCGCTGTCACCGTAGCCACCGCTTTGACCGGCCTCGCCGCGCAGGGCGTCACGCTGCGCCTGCCCCTCGTGCTCGCAGTCGCCGCCGGCATTACCGGGTCGGTCATGCTCGCTGGCGCTCTGATGGGGCTGGTCTTCGTCAGCGCGCGCAGCGGCCACGACGACGCCGTCAAAGCACTTAACAAACAGGGCCGCCCCAAAGGACGGCCCTGGCAGTGACGTCGTTGCCGGCCTTTAAAAGTCGACCTGCGCGCGGAAGATGAAGGCGTTGGTCCCGTAGTCGCGCGTGAATGCCGGTGCCGTGCTGGTCGGAACGACGACGGCCGCGAACGGTCCACCCTTGACCTCGGCGCGCGCATATTCCGCCGTGAACCGGACATAATCGATCGGCCAGTAGTTCAGCGCCGCGAGATAGCCGATCTGGCGACCGCCATTGACCTGGCCGAAGCTGTTCGCGGCGGTGTTACCCACGTTCTGGGTCAGGTTGATGTAATCGACGCGACCGACGATCTGAAAACCACCAGGGCCGCCGTCGCTGACCGGGCGGAGGATCTTAGTGCGGTCGATCTTGCCGTTCTTGTACCCGCGTGTCTCGCCGGTCAGCCAGTAACCGACCTCGCCATATGCCGACCAAAAGCTCGGGCTGTTGGGGTACAGGGTGCCGTTGAACACCTGCGGACTGCTGGCAATGCTCCCGGGCTTGTACCCGTCGACCTGAAGATACTGCGCCTCCACCTGGACGTGCAGCGGCCCGTGGATCGCGATGACTTCCGCGCCGTAGATGCTGTCACCCTTCGCCGCGATGCCCCCGGTCGCGACGAACCGCTGATCGGTCGTCTGGGCGAATGGACGCGCGCGGTAATTCAGGCCGAGCGAGGTCTGACGGAAGCGACGATATTGATAGCTCCCCGCGAGATGGAACTGCGTTCCGGCATAGACGGGCGAATACACCGCGCGCGCCGAAAATTGATACCCGGTGCGGTCGAACAGGTTCTGGTTGGCGGGCGTCGCAGCATTACCCGGGTTGGGGTTGCCGTTGATGCCCTCGTTGAACGCTCCGACCTGCAGGCGGAAGTTGTTCAGCTTGTTCACATAGGTCGCAGCCGCACCAAGGCGACGACCGTTGCTAAAGGCATCGTTGAGCTGCGATCGCTCGACAAACGAGACAAAACGGTTGCTCGTCATGTTGTCGAGGCTGCTGAAGGGGTAAAAATAGCCGACCGAGAACGTAAACGGTGTCGTGTGCGGCGCATATTCGAGCAAGAGGTCTTCGTAATCGACGACGCCCTCGGCGAAGTTAAACTGAAACTTGTAGCTGAAGTCGCCCGGCAGACTGCCTTCCGCGCCCAGAATGAAGCGGCGCGAGCGACCGTTATACCCGAGGTTCGGCGTCACGATGCGGTTGCCGGGATTGTCGATCTGGCCGACGTCATACTGCAGCTCGCCGTTCAACTTGAACTTGTATCCGCTGCTGCCGCTCGAAAACTCGGGCATCCCCTTCCACGTCGGGGAGATGATGCCGGCCGTCTTCTTGACCGCATCGAGCTGCGCCTGCAGCGCATCGACCTGGGCCTTGAGGAACTCCATCTGGGCGGCGGCTTCCTCCGGCGACGTCACCGTCTCGGTGTCCTGCGCGCGGACGGGCGCTCCGGCGAGCGTGGTCAGCGACGTCGCGGCCAGCAGCATCACGCCCCATTTGGTCATCGTCATCCTAAGGTCCCCTCAATCAGTCTGGATGGTCGCCGGATAGACGGAGGCGGTGACAATTCCGCGTCAGCGGTATTTCATATTTGTGACGGCCGTGTTCGCAGGCGAGCGTGGCAAAGATGCAACTAGGGAACGAGCCAGCTTCCCCGCCAATCCGACCCGCGCTGATAGGCGGCGCGGCGATGGCCCGGGGTGGCAAGATCGAGCCATTCGATCGAGTCGACCACGACTGTCAGAACCGAAAATGCCGCACGGCCGTCGCTCTCGACGAGCGTCGCGGTCGAATCTGGCGACGGTGTGCCGGGGGCCCCGCTGGTGCGATAGGCCCGGCGCGCACCAGGCGGCACGGTCGCCCAGGCCGAATCGACCTCTAAACCCAAGGTGGCGACTTGGGCGATTCCGCACAGGCGGAGCTGCAGGCGCGTGACGGGGTCGTACGCTACGACCGCGACACTCGGCGCCGCGGTAACAACAGCAACCTTTGCTGCACGCGAGTCGGTAAAAAAAGTCAGCGTCGTGCGGTCGCGGTCGACCGCACGCAGCACCATGACCCGGCCATCGGCGGCACCGTTGCGGACGGTGGCGACAACCGGAGTGCGGAACGCCGCCGACGAGTCATCAACGGCCACCGCAAGCATGGCCCAGACCCGATCGAACCCTGCGACGAGAGGATCGACCGTCGGCGACACATCAGCCGTCGACATCGTCCGTAACGACTACCTTCCGCGGGCGACCCCGCTTCCGAGGTGCGGGGGCGGCGTCGCCGTCAGCCATCGGCGGCGCGCTCGCCGCGACCTCGGGCGGGGC
>JAYTXW010000008.1:0-2796 GCA_043742745.1 Sphingomonadaceae bacterium | reverse complement strand
CGCCGCCGCCGCGGGGATGATGGCGACAGGTGGAGGGATGGGGTCGCCACCCTGCCCCGCTTCCGCTACCCGCCGCAGGGTGCACGGCTGGATCATCCTCGACAAACCCCTCGGCATCAGCAGCGCGGGCGGGGTCGGCGCGATCAAGCGCCTCCTGCGCGAGGCCGGCTACCCGAAGACCAAGATCGGCCACGGCGGGTCGCTCGATCCGCTCGCGCGCGGCGTCTTGCCGATCGCGCTCGGCGAGGCGACCAAGCTCGCCGGGCGGATGCTCGACGCGACCAAAGGCTATGCCTTCACCGTCGCATGGGGGACGGCGACGGCGACTGACGATGCCGAAGGCGAAGTCGTCGCGACAAACGAGGGTCGCCCCGATGCCGCCGCGATCGGTGCCATACTACCGCAGTTTACCGGGCCGATCGTCCAGACGCCGCCTGCCTATTCGGCGCTCAAGGTCGACGGCGAGCGCGCGTATAAGCTGGCGCGCGCCGGGGAAACAGTGGTGCTGGCCGAACGCCACCTGACTATCTTCGCGCTTCAATTGCTCGATGCCCGCGCCGACGCCGCCGACTTCGCCGTGACGTGCTCGAAGGGGACCTATGTCCGCAGTCTCGCGCGCGACCTCGCGCTGGCGCTCGGCACCGTCGGCCATGTCGCCGCCCTCCGCCGGACGCGCGCCGGGCCGTTCACGCTGGCCCAAGCGATTTCGCTCGACAAACTGACGACTTTGCTGCAGACGAAGCCGGAACAGGCGATACTGCCGCTGACGGCGGGGCTGGACGACATCCCGGCTCTACCCGTTACGCCCGAAGACGCTGCCCTCCTTAAGCAAGGTCGGACGCTCCCCGGGCACCCCGCATCCCACGGGCTGTATCTGGCGACCGACGGACCTGTTCCGGTCGCCCTGGTGGACGTAACGTCTGCCGCGATACGGGTCGTGCGCGGGTTCAACATGATTTGAGGAGACCCACGATGTCGATTACTGCCGAGCGCAAGACCGCGCTCATCGCCGAACACGCCCGTGGCAAGGGCGACACCGGCTCGCCCGAGGTCCAGGTCGCCATCCTGACTGAGCGCATCGCCAACCTGACCGAGCATTTCAAGACCCACGGCAAGGACAACCACTCGCGCCGTGGATTGCTCGTCCTCGTCAACACCCGCCGCTCGCTCCTCGACTACCTGAAAGACCGCGACGGTGGTCGCTACACGGCGATTATCGGCAAGCTGGGGCTGCGGAAGTAGCCGGGCGAAACTAATTCGGAACAGGCCCCAATTCCGGGGCCTGTTTCTTTTCCGGCCACCGCAATGACGCGGACGCCGGCTGTAGGCCGCGCACGGCATGGGCCGGGCGCTGATGAAAGACGAAACTATGTTCACGATCCACACGCAGGAAGTCATGTGGGGCGGGCGTAAGCTCACCCTCGAAACCGGGCGCGTCGCGCGTCAGGCCGACGGCGCGGTCCTCGCCACCTACGGCGACACTGTCGTGCTGTGCGCCGTCACCGCCGCGAAGTCGGTCAAGGAAGGGCAGGATTTTTTCCCGCTCACCGTCCATTATCAGGAGAAGTTCTCCGCCGCCGGCCGCATCCCCGGCGGCTTCTTCAAGCGCGAGCGCGGCGCAACCGAACACGAGACGCTGACCAGTCGCCTGATCGACCGCCCCATCCGCCCGCTGTTTCCGGAGGGCTTCTACAACGAAGTCCTGATCATCGCGCAGGTCCTGTCGTACGACGGTGAGAACGAGGCCGACATCGTCGCGCTCGTCGCCGCGTCGGCTGCGCTGACGCTGTCGGGGGTCCCGTTCATGGGTCCGCTCGCCGCTGCGCGCGTCGCCTATGTCGACGGCCAGTATGTCCTCAACCCGACCAAGACGCAGATCAAGGAAGGCAGCCTCGAACTCATCGCGGCCGGCACTCGCGACGCGATCCTGATGGTCGAATCCGAAGCCAAGGAGCTGTCGGAAGAGGTCATGCTCGGCGCGGTGATGTTCGCGCACAACGAATCGAAGCCGGTGATCGACGCGATCATCAAGCTCGCCGAAGCCGGGGCCAAGGACCCG
The DNA here is from genome assembly GCA_043742745.1 of Sphingomonadaceae bacterium. GTDB lineage: Bacteria > Pseudomonadota > Alphaproteobacteria > Sphingomonadales > Sphingomonadaceae > Polymorphobacter_B. Next base: position 737 of record JAYTXW010000008.1, on the reverse strand, counting down.
TGGGAGCTGAAGGCGGGCGACGACGCCAAGTCGATGATCGACTCGATCAAGGGCGTCGCCGGGGCCGCGATTGCGGATGCGTACAAGATCATCGCCAAGGCCGACCGCCAGTCGGCACTCGGCGTGGCCAAGGCCAAGGTCAAGGAGCTGTTCGCCGGCTCCGCCCCCGCCGAAGCATTGAAGGCATCGAAGCTGGTCAAGAAGATCGAGGCCGGCATCGTCCGTACCCAGATCCTGAAAGACGGCATCCGCATCGACGGGCGCGACACCAAGACGGTTCGCCCGATCGAGGCGATGGTCGGCTTCCTGCCGCGCACCCACGGCTCGGCGCTGTTCACCCGCGGCGAGACGCAGGCGATCGTGTCGACGACGCTCGGCACCTCGGATAGCGAGCAGATGATCGATGGCCTCGACGGTCTACGCTACGAGCGTTTCATGCTCCACTACAACTTCCCGCCGTATTCGGTCGGTGAAGTCGGGCGCTTCGGCGCGCCGAGCCGCCGCGACATCGGCCACGGCAAGCTGGCGTGGCGCGCGGTCAACCCGCTGCTGCCGACCAAGGAGGCGTTCCCGTACACGATCCGCGTCCTGTCGGACATCACCGAGTCGAACGGCTCGTCGTCGATGGCAACGGTTTGCGGGGCGAGCCTCGCGCTGATGGATGCGGGCGTCCCCCTCATCCGCCCAGTCGCGGGCATCGCGATGGGGCTGATCCTCGAGGGCAAGGAGTTCGCCGT
>JAYTXW010000007.1:0-11210 GCA_043742745.1 Sphingomonadaceae bacterium | reverse complement strand
CCAGGACCTGACCGACAGCGAAGTCCTCCAGATCCGTGAAATGATCGACAAGGAAATCACCGTCGAGGGCGACCTTCGCCGTCAGACCGCGATGAACATCAAGCGATTGATGGACCTCGCTTGCTACCGCGGCTTGCGGCATCGCCGTGGCCTGCCGGTGCGTGGCCAGCGGACCCACACCAACGCGCGCACCCGGAAGGGCAAGCCGAAGCCGATCGCCGGCAAGAAGAAATAGGGTCTTCGCCCCGTTTCCATGTCCGTCTTCAGCTTCGTAATTTCAGGATAATTCGATGGCCCGCGAACCTGCCCGCATCAAGCGCCGTGAGCGCAAGAACATCACCTCCGGCGTCGCCCATGTGAACGCCAGCTTCAACAACACGATGATCACGATCACCGATGCCCAGGGCAACGCGATCGCGTGGTCGTCGGCCGGTACCATGGGCTTCAAGGGCAGTCGCAAGTCGACGCCCTACGCCGCGCAGATGGCGGCCGAGGATGCCGGCAAAAAGGCGGCCGAGCACGGTGTCCGCACGCTCGAGGTCGAGGTTCGCGGCCCCGGTTCCGGGCGCGAGTCGGCGCTCCGTGCACTCCAGGCGGTTGGGTTCAACATCACCTCGATCCGCGACGTGACGCCAATTCCGCACAACGGCGTCCGCCCGCCGAAGCGCCGCCGCGTCTGATCGCAGCGGCACCGCCGTCGGTTCAGCCGACGGCTCCTAATTTGTCGAAAGCCCGGCGTGACGACGCCGCCTTTCCAGCCCCCGAGGTGAAGCAGTGGCCGTAATCGCAAAGAACTGGACCGAACTTAAGAAGCCCAACAAGCTTGAAGCCCGCCCAAGCGCCGATCACCGCCGCAAGGGTAGCTTCGTTGCCGAACCGCTCGAGCGCGGCGTCGGCCTGACGCTCGGCAACGCGCTGCGCCGCGTGATGCTGTCGTCGCTCCAGGGGGCGGCGGTGACCGCGATCAAAATGGACGGCGTCCTCCATGAGTTTTCATCGCTCGCCGGTGTGCGCGAGGATGTTACCGACATCGTCCTCAACATCAAGCAGGTCGCGATCCGGATGCAGGGCGATCAGCCCAAGCGTCTCGCCCTGACGGCGACCGGTCCCGGTCCCGTCACGGCCGGCCAGATTACCGTGTCGGGCGACATGGAGATCATGAACCCCGAGCTGATGATCTGCACTCTCGACGAGGGCGCGACGCTCAACATGGAGCTGACCGTCGAAGCCGGAAAGGGCTATGTCCCGGCGTCGATGAACCGTCCCGCCGACGCACCGATCGGGCTCGTACCCGTCGACGCGCTTTACTCGCCGGTGCGGCAGGTGTCGTACAAGGTCGAGAACACCCGCGTCGGGCAGGAACTCGACTATGACAAGCTGACGATCTCGGTCGAGACCGACGGCACACTGTCCCCCGACGATGCGCTCGCCTATGCCGCAAAGATTTTGCAGGACCAGCTGGCGTTGTTCGTCAACTTCGAGGAGCCGGCCCAGGGCTATCACGCCCCGGTGAGCAGCACCGGCACGATGCCGCTCGGGCCGATCGAGATTGACGACACGGCTGCGCTCAACCGCTATCTGCTCAAGAAGGTTGACGAGCTCGAACTGTCGGTCCGCTCGGCGAACTGCCTGAAGAACGACAACATCATCTATATCGGCGACCTCGTCCAGAAGTCAGAGAGCGAAATGCTCCGCACCCCGAACTTTGGGCGCAAGTCGCTCAACGAGATCAAGGAAGTCCTTCAGGCGATGGGCCTCCACCTCGGGATGCAGATCCCCGGCTGGCCCCCCGAGAATATCGAAGAGATGGCGAAGAAGCTCGAGCAAGAATATTAAGCGTCGGGCGGCTGCGCCTAGCGGGAGGATTGCCTTTGCAATCTTTGCGCTAGAAGCGGACTCGCCCAAGCGCGGTCGGCGGGGCCTGCCCCGACCGACGACGCGGCTTTGCCGCGGCGCACTTAACGGTGGTAGCAATCTTGCTCCCACCAGGTCCGGCGTACCTGATACGGCGCCTGAACGAACAGGAAGACAGACATGCGTCACGGTAATGCCCATCGTAAACTCGGTCGCACGACGAGCCACCGCCTCGCCATGTTCCGCAACATGGCCGCGTCGCTCATCAAGCACGAACAGATCACGACGACCCTGCCGAAGGCGCGCGAAATTCGCCCGTATGTCGAAAAGCTGGTGACGCTCGCCAAGACCGGTGGGCTGTCGAACCGCCGCCTCGCGCACGCCCGGCTGCAGGACGATATTCAGCTCATCAAGTTGTTCGACACAATCGCGGTGCGCTACGCCGACCGTCCCGGCGGCTATATCCGTATCGTCAAGGCGGGTATCCGCCGCTCCGACGCGACGCCGATGGCGATTGTCGAGTTCGTCGACCGCGACGTGGACGCCAAGGGGCAGGATAGCGGCCCGGACGAGAACAACATGGTTGCCGCCGAGGACTAACCGCGTGGCCGCGAGCCCCTCCGTGCGCTCACCATTCCGTGCGCGGGGCACCTATCGCAGTTATCGCGGGATCGCGACGCGGTGGATGGACAACGACGTCTACGGCCACGTCAACAATACGATCTATTACAGCTGGTTCGACACGGCGGTGAACGCCTACCTTGTCGAGGCAGGCGTCCTCGACGTGTCGGGCGGCCGCGAGATTGCGCTCGTCGTCGAAACCGGGTGCCGTTACGCGAAGCCCGTTTCGTTTCCCGAGACCGTCGAGGCGGGCATCCGCACAACGAAAATCGGCACATCGAGCGTCTGCTACGAAGTCGGGCTGTTCCTTGCAGGCGAAACGGCGGCGGCGGCGGAAGGGTTTTTTGTCCATGTCCTGGTCGACCGTGTGACCCGCCGCCCAACACCTTTCCCGCTCGCATGGCGCAATGCACTTGCCGCGATCGCTGCCTGAGGGGCCGCGCGTTGATAAAGCCGGTCGCGGCGTCGGTTTCGGGTGCTTTGTCTATCGCCCGCGGAATTTCGCCGGGCGTTTTTGCAGGAACGCAGTTACCCCCTCGGCGAAGTCGGCGGAGCGGCCGGCTGCGCGCTGATGCCGCCGCTCGACCGCCAAGGCTTCGGTCAGCGACGCATCGAGGCATTCGCGGATGCCGTGGCGGATCAGGCTGTAGGTCCGCGTCGGCCCCGCGGCGAGACGCGCGGCAAGCGCGCGGGCAGTCGCCATCAAATCGGCGTCGGGGACGACCTGCCAGATTAGCCCCCAGTCGCGGGCGGTCGCGGCGGGGATGCGCTCGCCGAGCATCATCATCGCCTGCGCCCGCGCGCGTCCGGCGAGGCGCGGCAACAGCCACGTCGCGCCGACATCGGGGACCAGCCCGATGTTGACGAAGGCCTGAAGGAAATAGGCCGATTCCCCCGCGACGACGATGTCGCCAGCCAGCGCGAACGAGCAGCCAGCCCCGGCGGCGGGGCCGTTGATCGCGGTGATGAACGGGACCGGCAGCGCGAACAGGCGTTCGAGAAGCGGGTTGAAGTGGGTTTCGAGGCGATGACCCGCATCGACCGGACCGCTGCCGCCCGCTCCCGTTGCGCCGCCGGTGGCGAGGTCGGCTCCGCTGCAGAATGCACGTCCGGCTCCGGTCATCAACAAGCAGCGCGCGGTGCCCTCGTCGCGGACACGGTCGACCGCGTGGATCATCTCCTCGATCAACGGCGTCGTGAGCGCGTTGAGAGCGGCCGGGCGGTTGAGCGTCAGCGTCGCGACGCCGTCGGCCTCGTCGAACAGGATGTAATCATAGGCCATGCGCGCGTCTCCCCAAGTTGACGTAACCGTAAACCTGAATCGGGTCGCAGGGAACCGCTGTTGCGGCCGTTCGCGCCGTTAGCCCAGCGATGAGCGCGGGAGCGCAGCGCGGGAGCGCAGCGCGGCGAAAATCAGCCGCACGCCCGCACGAGCATGAACGCCGGCGTGTCGCTGCCGAAGCCGATCTCACGCGGGCCGTCATCACGGTCGTTTCGGTCGTCGCGCCGGTCGCTGCGTGGGTCTTGGCGGCCGTCGCGGCGTGGTTCCCGGCCGCCCCGCGTCGTCTCCCCGTGATCGCGCGGGGCGTCGCGGCGCGGTTCGCCGGCGCGCGCCGCTTCGGCTGGGCGCGGCTCGGTGGGACGCCCGTCGGTCGACTGGCGCGGTGCTGTGGCGCTGTCACTGGTGGGCTTGCGACCGCGACCACCACGGCGGCGGCGCGGACGAGGGGCATCACCGTCGCGCGACATCGGCGTGTCGGCGGCGTCAGTATCGGCAGCGTCAGTGTCGGTGGCGACGATCGCGATGTCATGGCGCGCTTCGGTATTTGGCAGCGCGTCGACCGGAACAGCGATTGTCTCGGCGGCGGCGGCGACCTCGGCGGGGGCGGCGGCGCTGGCTCCGTGGCGGGGGACCTTGTGGCCGATCAGCTTCTCGACTTCGTGGAGGTTATCGGCCTCCTCCGGCGTGAACAGCGTATAGGCAATGCCGGTCAGGCCGGCGCGTCCGGTCCGCCCGATGCGGTGGACGTAATCCTCGGCATGATGCGGCACGTCATAGTTGATGACGTGGCTGACGCCGGGAACGTCCAACCCGCGCGCGGCGACGTCGGACGCGACGAGAACAAGAATCGCGCCGGATTTGAAGCGGTCGAGTTCGCGGATGCGGTCGCCCTGCTCCATGTCGCCGTGAATCTGCCCGGCGCTCAGGCCCGCCTTTTTGAGGACGTCGGCGAGCTCGCGGACGTCCTTTTTGCGGTTGCAGAAGACAATGGCGTTCTTGACCTCGGGATCGGCGAGGACCTTGCGGAGCGTCGCACGCTTGCCCCGGCTGGTGGTCTCGATGATGAACTGCGCGATCGATGCATTGGTCGACGCCGGGCGCGCCACCTCGATCTGCTTGGGGTCGGTCATAAAGCGATCGGCGAGCTTCTTGATCGGCCCCGGCATCGTCGCCGAAAACAGCAGTGTCTGGCGCACGCTCGGCAGCTTGGTACAGATTTCCTCGATGTCGGGGATGAAGCCCATGTCGAGCATCCGGTCCGCCTCGTCGATCACGAGCAGGCCACACGCATTGAGCATGATCTTGCCGCGCCCGAATAGGTCCATCAGCCGCCCGGGCGTCGCGATCAGGACGTCGACGCCCTTTTCAAGCGCGCTCAACTGGTCGCCCATCGACACGCCGCCGATCAACAGCGCCATGTTAAGCTTGTGGTATTTGCCGTATTTGACGAAGTTCTCACTGACCTGCTGCGCCAATTCGCGGGTCGGTTCGAGGATCAGCGAGCGCGGCATCCGCGCGCGGCTGCGGCCTTCGCTTAAAATGTCGATCATCGGCAGGACGAACGACGCGGTCTTGCCCGTTCCGGTTTGCGCGACGCCGATGATGTCACGACCCATGAGGACGCTGGGAATTGCGCTCGCCTGGATCGGCGAGGGGGTCGTATAGCCGCTGTCTTCAACCGCGCGGAGCAATTCCGGCGACAGGCCCAGTGCTTCGAAGCTCATGCAAGTCCTTGGGCCAACGCAGCGCAGGCACGACAATCGTGCCGACGACAGGCCTAGCTGCGCGCTTGCTCAAATTTTGGCGCAAAAGTCAATCCGGTGGCACGGGCGTCTTCGTCGGATGCCCGATCGCCATCCACGATTCGCCAAGTCCGTCGAACAGATCGTGCACCGACAGCGTGACGTCGATCGCGTCGAGGGCGGCCGCGTCACCGCAAAAGAAAGGGCGGGGATTGCTCCCCGCCCTTGGCGTTAGTGGTGGTGATCGCCCTAGAAGTGGATGCCGCCGGCGATGCCGTAACGCCGTGGTTCGAGGGTGAAGATGTTGGTGAACAGGCCCGATGACTGGTCGGTGACGTACAGGCCGGTCGTCGCGTTGTTGTTGCCGATGTTCTGGATGAAGCCACGGACGAACCAGCGGTCGTCCTTGCCGTTCAGCTGCACCTGGGCGTTCTGGATGAAGTAGCTCGGGATCCGGTCGGCGGCATCGTTGAAAATGCTGCCGGTGCTGTTGCCGGTCATCGAGATATCGTAGCGAGGAACCAGCGTGATGCCGCTGGTGCCGAGGTCGATCGTGTACTGCACGCCCGCCGACGCCTTGAACTTCGGCGACTGCGGAAGCTCGTTGCCGCGCAGATTGGTCGTCACGCCCTCGTTGAGGACCTGGACGCCACCGAACAGCGTGCCCACGGTCGCAGCGCTTCCGGCGAGCGCCGAGCAGATGCTGAAGGCCCCGGTCGCGCCATTGATGCCGCTATTGGCTGGGAAGGCGGTCGGTGCATTCAGGCCGATCGCGGCGTTGATTGCCCCGACATAGCCGTTGACACCAGCGACATTGCCCGGAGTTGTGGCGACGATGGCGCAATTCGAGGCGTTGGTAATGTCTTTGATGATGACCGCGTCGCTGCGCCCGCCCGATGGATCGCGCGGGTTCGATAAGAACTTGTTGCTCGTCACCTTGGTCTTCAAATAGCTGAAGCCAAGGTTGACCGCGAAGGCGCGGATCGGCTCGATGATCGCGTCGGCTTCGAGACCGTAAATCTCGGCGTCGACATTATCGTTGACCGAGGTCCGGGCGACGATGCGGCTGATCTGCAGGCTCTTGTACTTATAGAAGAAGCCCGCGACGTTGAGGCGGAGGCGGCCATCGAGGAAGGTGTTCTTCGACCCGACTTCGAAGGCGTCGATGAACTCCGGCGTGAATGCCTCGTTGACCGCGAAGATCGGCGACAGCGGCGGGTTGATGCCGCCCGACTTATAGCCGCGCGAGTAGGACGCATAGACCAGGCTTTCGTCGCTGATCTTATAATCGATCACGGCGCGACCGGTGACTTCGGAGAAGCTGACCTTGCGGACATCGTATAGCTGGTTGCCTGCACGACCGGGATCGTAATCGAGGTTGGCGTAGCCAGCCGCCTGCGTGATGTTGGTGGCGGTGTAAGGCACCAAAACCGCGCCGTTGTTGGCGTCTGAGAACAGGGTTGTCCGCGCGCTGATCGACTTCTTGTCGTTGTTGTAGCGGACGCCGACGGTGAGCTTGAGGCGGTCGGTTGCCTTCCAATAGGCTTCGCCGAACAGGCCGTAGGACTCGAGTTTCGCATAGTTGGTGTTGTTGCGGTAATATGGTGAGCCGCGATAGCTCGACGGGAAGGTCGGGTTGCCCCCCAGCTGGTTGGCGATCGTCCCGGCGAGGCCGAGGACCGCCGACGCATAATCGAGGCCGAAGGCGTTGACGTAATAGCTGTTCTCGGTCGTCCGGACGTTGTTGTAGATGCCGCCGACGAGGAAGTTGAGGCTGCCGTCGAACTGCGTCGTCAGGATGACTTCGCCAGTATAAGCGTCATTATGCTGGACCGAGCGGTCGAAGTTGATCGGCGTCGCCGCGCAGATCGACCGACCACCGAACGCGCCGGTGCCAGTCGTATCATAGACCGACGAGGTGCAGTACGGGCCGTTCGGGCCGTTGGGGATCAATGCCTTGACCGCGGGGGCGATCTGCGCGCCGAGCGGTCCGAGCGGGCCAAGGCCGGCGGCATAGGCCGAAGCGGCGGTCAGCCCGGCGATGAAGCCCGCCGGATTGTTGATCGCAAGGTCGTAATCCTGGCTCGAATCGACCGTGTTGCGCTGATAAAGCGCCGATGCGCCCACCTTCACCTTGCCGAAATCATGCTCGATCTTGGCTTCAGCCTGGACCTCGTCGGCGAAATAGCGCGGCTGATATGCGGTGTAGACCTTGCGTGGATCGGTCGGGTTGATCGCGCCGGTGAAGGCGTCGGGACCGTATAGATTGGCAATCGCGAGGGGCTTGAGCGCCGGAGCAAGTGCGCCAAAGATCGCCGGGTTGCCGAGGAACTGCGACGACGCGAAGATGCTCGCGAGGGTCGAATTGCCATTGGTCGTTTCGTTTGCGAGACGACCGGGCAAGCAGCCAAGAACGCCGGTTGGGTCGCGCTGGCACAGCTGCTTCTGGTTGCGCAGGCGGTTGTCCTTCTCGCGGAAGTAATAGCCCATCAGGTCGACCGTCGTGCTGCTGTCGGGACGCCACCGCACCGATCCGCGAATTGCATATTCGTCGCGACCGTCGATCTTGGTGTTGTTGTACAGGTTGTCGGTATAGCCGTCGCGCTTGAGGTAGGTCCCCGCGACGCGGACGCCGATTGTATCGCTCAGTGGAACGTTGATCATGCCTTTGACGCGAATGTCGTTGAAATTACCGTATTCGCCCTCGGCGTTGGCGTGGAAGCCCTTCAAATCGGGCTTCGCGGTGATGAAGTTGATGACGCCGGCGGTAGCGTTGCGCCCGAACAGCGTTCCCTGCGGCCCGCGCAGGACTTCGACGCGCTCCAGATCGAAATAGTCGGTTTCAAAAATGCGCGTGCCAAACAGCGGCAGGTCGTTGATGTGGATCGCGGTGGCACTGTCGCAGCTGACGCCGACGCACAGGTCGCCGACGCCGCGGATGGTGAAGTTCCCACTGGTGAAGTTGCCCTTGGTGAAGGTGACGTTGGGCAGCGTCAGCTGGAGGTCGGACGTGTTGTTGATCTGCTGCGCGGCGAGCGCCTGCGCGGTGAACGCGGTGATTGCGATCGGCACGTCCTGCAGGCTCTGCGACGTACGCTGCGCCGTAACGACGATTTCGTCGAGGGCATTATACGTACCGCTCTCGGCGGCGGGAGCAGTGGCCGGGGCGGCGGCCGGTGTCGCCGCGGCGGCGGGCAGGGCGGCGAACAGCGCGAGCAGCGAGACGCTCGACAGGATGGTGTACGACGTGGCGTTGAGGCGCATGATCATCTCCCCAGATGGTTGGTCGACGCCGGCGTTTGTCGCTGGTCGCCACCCCGAAGCAGGTTGCCGCGGTGGTTGACGTATATGTGAACCGCTGCCCCACACTTTGTCCACGCATCGAACCGGACAATAGGTCGCGCGCCGTCGACTAGGTCATCCGTGTGACATTATTGACACATTATCGCCCGCCGACATGGTGAGCGGTGACGATGCCGCGAAAATTCAGGGGCGGACGCGGACGATCGACGAAATCGCGCACGTTCCACCGGCGCGGGAAATCACCGCGTCGCGCCCGGCGCACAGGCGTCCGGCGACGGCGCGGCGATAATAGAACCCCTGGTAGAAACTCAAAGCCGGGCACGCCGCGTCGAAGCTCATTCGCCACCGGCTGTGGTCGATCATCGTCATCTCGACAGCGCGGTCGCCAAGCACGACCGCCCCGGCGACATGGTCGACGCCGACGCACCGCGTTCGCGCCGCCCGCGAGCTGGCGCGCGTGTCGACACTGGCATGCCCGGCGCGCGCGTGGATGCGGGCGACCGAGCGGTCGAACACCGGTGGTGCTGCTCCGACGAGCACGATGGCGCTCGTCGTCGCCATGAGGATCCGCGTGATCGCGCGCGTCGTCGAGCCTCGCACCATGTCACGCTCGTCGCCAGCGGCGGCTGAACGCCAGATGAACCTGACCAGAATAACTAACACATCATGCCGCGCTGTCCTACACCGCCGGGTCGCGTCATAATACCGAGGTAGAGTCGGGAGGTGCGGCGCGGTGCGGACGATTGATCGGTCGAGCGGCGCGCTGGTCGCCGGATGCTAACGACGGCGCTTACGGCGATCGCGGCTGCCGTCGGCGACGGGTGGAGCGACGACGCGGTCGTCCTCGCGCCGCAGCTCGTCGACTGGCGCGGGCGGATCCACGGCGCGGCGGCGATGATCGTCTGGCCGCGATCGACTGCGCAGGTTGCCGCCGTCGTCCGCGCTGCTGCCGCCGGGCGGGTGCCGCTCGTTCCCCAGGGCGGCAATACCGGGCTTGCGGGCGGCGCGACGCCCGATGCGTCGGGCACTGCCGTCATCGTCAGTCTGGCGCGAATGGCGGCGATCGGCCCGGTCGACCGCGCCGGTCTGACAATGATGGTTGGGGCGGGGGCGATCCTCGCCGATGTCCATGCTGCCGCTGCTGCCGCCGCCACCGTCTTCCCGCTCGACCTTGCAGCGAAGGGGTCGGCGACGATCGGCGGGCTGGTAGCGACCAATGCCGGTGGGGTGCAGGTGCTGCGCCACGGGACGATGCGCGCGCGCGTCGCCGGGCTCGAGGCGGTGCTCGCGTCGGGCGCGGTGCTCGATCAGCTATCGCCGCTGGTCAAGGACACTGGCGGCTATGACATCAAGCAACTGTTGATCGGATCGGAGGGGACGCTGGGCATCGTCACCCACGTCGCCCTCCGCCTCGTCGCCGCGCCGCGCACCCGCGTCGTCGCGTGGGCGGGGGTCGCGTCGCCTGATGCGGCGCTGACGCTGCTTGCCCGGCTGCGCGGCGACCTTGGCGACGTCGTCGAAAGTTTTGAACTGCTCCCGCTCGCCGGGGTCGACCTTGTCGCGGCGGACGGCCTGCGCCCGCCGCTGGCAACGCCAGCGCCGTGGCAGGTTCTGATCGACCTTCAGTCGGTGTCCGCAGCACCGGGGCTGGCGGCAGCGCTCGCCGATGCGCTCGCGGCGGCAGACGTCGACGACGCGGTGATCGCTCAGTCCGATGCGCAGGCGGCAGCCTTATGGCGGGTCCGCGAAACCCTGCCCGAGGCCGAACGACGCGACGGCGTGGCGGTCAAGCACGACATCGCGCTGCCCGTGCCTGTGCTCCCCGCCTTCGTCGCGGCGGCGACCCCGGCGATCGAGGCGCGATGGGCGGGCAGCCGCGTCCTCGCCTTCGGTCACGTCGGCGACGGCAACCTCCATTACAACGTCCGCGCGCCCGCCGGGACCGATAGCGCCGGGTGGGTCATGGCCCATGGCGGCGACATCACCCGCGCGGTCAACGACCGGGTCGTCGCGATGGGCGGGTCGATCGCCGCCGAACACGGGATCGGCCAGCTCAAGGCCGCCGAACTGGCGCGTGTCGGCGATCCCGCCCGGCTGGCCGCGATGCGCGCGGTCAAGGCAGCGCTCGACCCGCTCGGCATCATGAACCCCGGCAAGGTGATCGCGTGACCGCAGAACCGCCCGCAGCTCGGGATTTCACGGCGAAATATTAGGCAAAGTGTGAGCTTGTGTAACCTTCCGCGCCCGCCCGCCGCTTGCGCCCGTGCGCGCGGGTCCGTAACAGGACGCGCGTCGGCGGGCCTGCTCAAGGGCACCGCCCGGAAAGAACCCTGACCATGGCCTCGGCTCCCGCGTCGCAACTGCCGCTGTTTTACCAGTCGCTCGTGCCGCTTTCGACGCAGTTCCAC
>JAYTXW010000006.1:0-5401 GCA_043742745.1 Sphingomonadaceae bacterium | reverse complement strand
GATGCTCGCGCGCTGGCGATCGCGCGCCTAGAACTTCGTGCCGGACGCGGCGACGCGGTGCTGGCGGCGGTCCCGGCGCCGTCGCGGAATGATGCCGGGCTGGTATTCGACAATGCGGCCGCCGCCAACCGGCGGGGCGATCTTGCCACCGCGCGCCGGATCATGGCCGATTACGCGGGAACCCCGGGGCTGGTGACCGACCCCGAGGCGTGGCTCAAGCTGCGGCTCGAGCTTGCGCGCGGCGCGATGCGCGATGGACAGGTCGACCTTGCGTATCGCATCACAAGCGGTCACCGCGCCGTCGCGCTCGGACGTCCGCTCGCCGAGCGCGGCCTCACCGAGCGCCAGCTGTTGATCGACACCGAATGGCTGGCAGGCTGGCTTGCCCTCCGCCGTCTCGACCGACCAGCGGCGGCGGTCACCCATTTCGAGCGCGTCCGCGACACCGCGCAAACCCCCGTCAGCCAGGCGCGCGGTGACTACTGGGCCGGTCGCGCTGCCGACGCCGCCCGAACGGACAGCCACGCTTATTATGCCGCCGCTGCCGCCCACGCCGACTATTTTTACGGGCAGCTCGCCGCCGAACACCTCGGGACGCCGCTCACGATTCCGCTGGCCACCCCGGTCGTCGTATCGAGCGAGGCGCGTGCACGGTTCGAGGCGGACGATCTGGTCCGCGTAGTTCGCGGCCTTGGCGAGATCGGCGATCGCGGGCGCCAAACGATTTTCATGAAGGCCCTCGTCGACCGCGCCGAGACGCCGGAGCAGCAGCGCCTCCTCGTCGACCTCGGTCGCGCGCTCGATCGGCCCGACCTCGGCGTGATTACCGGCAAGGCGGCGCGGATCGAAGGCGAACTGGCGCTCGTCGATGCCGCCTATCCGACGTTGGCCTTGCCCGTCGGTCTCAACCCGAACTGGTCGATGGTACACGCGATCAGTCGCCAGGAAACTCAATTCGACCGCGCCGCGATCAGCGCCGCCAACGCACGCGGGTTGATGCAATTGCTCCCCGCGACCGCCGCCGAAGAAGCCGCGCGGCTTGGCCTGCCATATACCACGGCCCGCCTGACCGACGACCCGGTGTTCAACGTCACCCTCGGCGCTGCCTATTATGCGCGAATCCGCGATAATCTTGGGGGGAGCAACCTGCTCGCGGTCGCGGCGTACAACGCCGGTCCAGGCAACGTCCGCCGGTTCATCGCAATGAACGGCGACCCGCGCACCCCCGACGTCGACCTCGTCGACTGGGTCGAATTGATCCCGTTCAGCGAGACGCGCGACTATGTCCAGCGCGTGCTGGCCAATGCCGTCGTCTACGACATCATCCACCCGGCCACCGCGACGATGCCTGTGGCCAACAGGCTGAGCGCCTATTTGGGGAAGAAATTGCCGGGGTAGCTGGCGACCGGGTATGATCGCGCGTACGATATGATTGGGGAGCTAACGTCATGGTCGGACGCGCACTAATGGTCGCACTGGCGATCGGCACGGTGCTGCAGGTCGCGATGACCGTCTTCGGCCATTACGATCCGCCGGTGCGCGCGATGTTCGCTTTCGGCGGCGTGGGCTTTTCGTTGGTCGCCGGAGCGATCTTCGCCCGATCGGCGCGGAGCGGATGGAGCGACAACCCTGCTCGGCGGAGCGATTGCTGGCGGTGTGTGCGGGCTGATTGGCATCGCTGTTAGCTTCCTGTTCGGCGACGTTCCCGCCATGCTGATGGCGTTTGGCAAGGCAGCATCGGCAGTCGCGGGGGCCGCCGGGGGAGCGCTCGGCAAGGTTTCGCTCAGAGCTTGAGCTTCAGCCCCAACGCTGCCTCCGCCACCCGCCGCAATTCCGGATCGACCGGCGGGTAGGTCAGATCGACGCCGTCGCCGAGGGCCGCAATCACCGCTTCGATCCCCGCTAGGCGCGCTGCCTTCTTATCGTCAGCGGCGATGACCGTCCACGGCGCAGCTTTCGTCGACGTCTTGTCGAACATATCCTCGTATGCATCTGTGTAATCATGGCGCAGCGCGCGGTTGTGGTAGTCGGCCGGCCCAGTCTTCCACCGCTTATACGGCGTCTCGAGCCGCTCGCGCAGCCGCTTGTCCTGCTCGCCGGGCGTGACATGGAGGAACAGCTTGGCGATCCGCACCCCATCGGCGAGCTGGAGGGCCTCAAAATCATTGATCTCGTCATAGCCGCGCTTCCAGTCGCGCTTACGCGCCAGCTTATCAACGCGTTCGACAAGGACTCTGCCATACCATGTGCGGTCGAATACGGCGAACTCACGCTTGGCCGGCAGGCGCTGCCAGAAGCGCCACAGGAAGTGATGCTCGCGTTCGGACACCGTCGGCGCGCCGATCGACCAGACGTTGAGAAAGCGCTGGTCGAGTTCGGCCGTCATCCGCGCGATCAACCCGCCCTTGCCGCTCGCGTCCCACCCCTCGACCGCGACGATCCCGCGCAACCCCTGCGTGATATACGCCGCCTGGATCAATTGAAGTTTATACTGAAGCCCGACGAGCCGCAGATCATAGTCGGCGCGCTTGACCTCGGGGGCCGTCTCGAAATCGGCGAGGCGCAGTTTGGTCATGAAAACTCTTTCTAACTCCTCCCCCGCCAGGGGAGGAGGACCATCGCCTTTGCGATGGTGGAGGGGGGGCCACACGCCCGATCGTCCGCCACCGCCCCCTCCACCACGCCAGAAGTGGCGCGGTCCCCCTCCCCCGGAAGGGGGGAGGATTTATTCCACTACCCGGATGTGCAGTTCCTTGAGCGACTTCGCCGGGACTACGCTCGGCGCATTCATCATCAGATCCTCCGCCTTCTGATTCATCGGGAAGACGACGACCTCGCGGATGTTCGGTTCGGCAGCGAGCAGCATGACGATGCGGTCGACGCCCGGGGCCGACCCGCCGTGGGGCGGCGCGCCGAACTTGAAAGCACTGATCATCCCCGAAAAGTCACGGTCGACCTGCTCCTGCGTATACCCGGCGATGGCGAACGCCTTATACATAATGTCGGGGCGATGGTTACGGATCGCGCCACTCGACAGTTCGACGCCGTTGCACACGATGTCATACTGATACGCGAGAATGTCGAGCGGGTCCTTCGTCTCGAGCGCTTCAAGCTCGCCCTGCGGCATCGAGAAGGGGTTGTGGCTGAAATCGATCTTCTTCGCATCCTCGTCATACTCGAACATCGGGAAATCGACGATCCAGCAGAACTTGTAGCACCCTTGCTCGATCAGCCCGAGGTCGGTGCCGACCTTTGTCCGCGCGAGACCGGCGAGCTTGGCGGCTTTCAGCGGTGTATCGGCGGCGAAGAACACCCCGTCGCCGCTGCCGATGCCGCACAGTTCGGCGAGCTTTAACAATCGTTCGGTGTCGAGCTTGCTCGCGACCGGGCCGCTGGCGACCGGGATTTCCTTCGACATATAGACTTCGAGTTCGTCCTCGGGGACATCGCCGCGCGCGTGGCGCTTGGCGAATTCGATGCCGTCGAGGAAGCGCAGATAGCCGAGACCGGCCCAGCCTTCGGTGCGCACCCAATCGTTCATCTTGTCAAAAAAACTGCGCGGCAGGCCACCGGTCTTGGGGGCTGGAATCGCGCGGATGACCGCACCGCCGTCGATCATCTTGGCAAACAAAGTGAAATCGCTGCCGCGAAACACGTCGGTGACATCGACGATCTCGAGCGGGTTACGCAGGTCGGGCTTGTCGTTGCCGTATTTGAGCATCGATTCCGCATAGGGGATGCGCGGGAACGGCGCGGAGGTCACCGACCACGGCACGTCCTTGGCGAACCCGGCGAACTCGTCGAACACTCCTGCCAGTACCGGCTCGATTGCAGCGAAAACATCGTCTTGCGTGACGAAGCTCATTTCGAAGTCGAGCTGGTAGAACTCGCCGGGGCTACGGTCCGCGCGCGCATCCTCGTCGCGGAAGCACGGCGCGATCTGGAAATAGCGGTCGAACCCGGCGACCATCAGCAGCTGCTTGAACATCTGCGGCGCCTGCGGCAGCGCGTAGAACTTGCCCGGGTGGACGCGGCTGGGGACGAGGAAGTCGCGCGCGCCCTCAGGGCTGCTCGCGGTCAGGATCGGCGTCTGAAACTCGGTGAAACCTTGGTCGATCATCCGGCGGCGCAGGCTCGCGATGACGTTCGACCGTAGAACGATATTGCGGTGAAGGCGGTCGCGGCGCAGGTCGAGGAACCGGTACTTGAGGCGGATGTCCTCGGGGTAGTCAGCTTCGCCTGCGACCGGCAGCGGCAGTTCGTCGGCGCGCGACTGAACGACAACATCGGACGCTCGCAGCTCGATCGCGCCGGTCGGCATCTTCGCGTTGACCGCATCGGGAACGCGGGCGACGACCTCGCCCGTGACAGTGACGACGCTTTCGGCGCGCAGGCGATCGAGGATGTCGAACGCAGGCGACCCGGCATTGGCGACGATCTGTGTCAGGCCGTAATGATCGCGCAGATCGACGAACAGCACCCCGCCGTGATCGCGCTTGCGGTGAACCCAGCCCGACAGGCGAGCGGTTGCCCCGGCGTCGGCGGCGCGCAATGCGGCGCAGGTGTGCGAGCGATAAGCGTGCATCGAAAGTCCGTTCGGCGAGCGATTGAGCGAGGCGCGGTGACACACGCTGGCGTCGCGGATGTCAAGGCGAGCGGCGGGCTGGGCGACGACAAGAAGTGCTTTGTCGCGCTTGGAGGCGGTCATGGCTAATCTGACCTATACTAGATCGACGCTTGCCCACGGAGTTTGCATGAAGTCCACCCTCGCCTTCGCGCTCGCGGCCGTCCTAGCCTTTCCCGCGTCGCTGGGTGCCGCAGCGACGGTCGCGCCGCGTGTGTCGGCGGCAATGACCGACCTCGCTCAACCGCTGCCGCTGCCGTATAGCACGGAGGCAGTTGGTGCGGACGCCGTGGCGGCAGCAAAGGCGCGGGCGCGGAGGGCGCACAAACTGCTGCTCATCGACCTTGGCGGCAACTGGTGCACCGACTGCCGTGTCCTCGCCGCCGTCATGGCGCTGCCGTCGGTAAAGGCGTTCATTAGCGCTCATTATGAGGTCGTCACCGTCGACATCGGGAGGCGCGACAAGAATCTTGACGTCGCGGCGCACTACGGGGTCGACATCAAGGGTGCCCCGCTGTGCTGATCGTCGACCCCAAGACCGACACGCTGAAGAACGGGGGCATTATGCGGCCCTAGCGGACGCTCGAAATATGACGCCGCAGGCGCTTGCCGACTGGTTCGCGAGCTGGCTGTAGATCCGACTTCGTGCGATACGCGGAGTGCTCAGCAGCATGACAGTCGGGTGCCGCGACATATGATCAGAAGTAGGGGTTCCCGGCTCGCTTTCGGTACGACAACGGCAGGAAATTACCAAATGAGCCTCGGACCCGTCGTATA
>JAYTXW010000005.1:0-5970 GCA_043742745.1 Sphingomonadaceae bacterium | reverse complement strand
GGTTTTCCGACGGGCTCGAGCTGGTGCTCAAGGCGCTGTCGATCAGCCGCGCCCAGCTCGCCGCCGAAGTCGGGGTCGACAAGTCGCTGATCAGCCGCTGGTGTTCGGGCAGCGTCACCCCGTCGGCACACAACCTTGCCCGCCTGACGCAGCGGATCGCCGAACGCCATCCGGGGTTTTCGCTTCACGATTGGGATGCCGGGTTCGACGCCCTCGCTGCAACCTTTGGTGTCGCCGTGCCCGCGCCGCCGCGCACCAATGGGTTCGCCGATTGGGTGCCGATGCCGATGCTGCAGGAGGCGAGTGCGACGGTCCACGTCCACGGCGCGAGCTATGCCGGGTTCTGGCGGACGACCCGCCCGTCGTCGGAGGTGCCCGGCCAGTTCATCCACGACCATATCATGCTGCGCTGCACCGACGACGGGCGGCTGACGTTCCGCCTCGGCGTGATGGACATTCGCTATTCGGGGTGGGCGCTGCCGATCCAGAACAAGCTGTTTGCCGTCGCCACCGACGTGCTGACCGGAACCTTCGTCTTCAGCATCTTCAACGGCGTCATCCGCCCGCGCGTCGAAGTCGTCGACGGCCTGATCATGACGTGTATGCGCGACGCTGGCGGCACGCCGATTGCAAGCAAGTGCCTGCTCGAGCGCGTTGGCGATCTGACCGGCGACGAGGCCAGCGACGAGGCGCGGCTCGACGTCCTCGCCGCCGCCTATCCGCTGTCAGCGGCGACGGCGATTCCCGATCATATCCGCGCCCATTTGTGGGAAGACGTCGGCCCGGCGGCGCTCGCGCTCGGCGGCGATCCGATCATGATGATGACCCTCGCCCGCTCGATGTCGCGCGGCGCGACCTACGAGGACCGCACGCTGGTCGCGGTGGTCGAACCGGGGGGCTGACGGCGCGCGCGATGTTCGCCTACCGCTTGGTTACTACAGCCCCGCCCGCGCCATCAGCGCCGCCGTCGACGGGTCGAAACTGCCGCCTGCGTCCATCGCGTTCGCCGTTTCCTTGCCGAGTTCGACGCCCCATTGGTCGAACGGGTTGATGCCAAGCAGCGTTGCGGCGGTGAAGGTGCGGTGCTCGTAAAACGCCAGCAGCGCCCCCAGCGTGAATGGGTCGAGCCGGTCGAGCAGGATCGTCGCCGACGGGCGGTTGCCGGGGAACGTCCGGGCGCGGGCGATCGCTTCGTTGCCGCCCGTCATCGCCAGTGCCTCGGCAAAAGTCCGCCCCTTGAGCAGCGCTGCGCCCTGCGCGAACGCATTGTCGAGCAACTGCCGGTGATGTGTCGCCCCCAGCGCATGGCCCGCCGTGCGGACGGCGACGAACTCGACCGGGTCGGCGTGCGTCCCTTGATGGAGCAATTGGAACACCGCGTGCTGCGCGTCGGTCCCCGTCCCGCCCCACGTGATGGCCGCCGTCGGATAGCCGAGCGGATCGCCGCCTGCGCTCACCCGCTTGCCGTTGCTCTCCATCTCAAGCTGCTGGAGGAACGCGGGCAACAGCCGCAGCCGCTCGTCATAGGCGAAGACGCTGCGCGTCGCATGGCCGATGAAGGTCGCCGCCCAGACGTCGAGCGCTCCCGCCAGCGCGGGCACGTTGGCGGCGAACGGCGTGTCACGGAAGTGCGCGTCGATCGCCGCTGCGCCCGCCTGCAGCGCATCGAACGCGCTCGTTCCGCACCGGATTGCGAGCGGCAGCCCGACCGCCGACCACAGCGAATAACGCCCGCCGACCGTCTCGGCGAACGGCAGGATGTTGGCGTCGGCGATCCCGAACGCCGCCGCCTTGGCCGGGGCGGCGGTCACCGCGATACACGCGCCGCGCGGGTCGCCGACGCCGCCCGCCGCGAGCCAGTCGAGCGCGCTCGCCGCGTTCGTCATCGTTTCGAGGGTGGTGAACGTCTTCGATACGACGACCAGCCGCGTGGTGGCCGGGTCACACTGCGCGAGCGCCCGTTCGAGCGCGACGCCGTCGATGTTGGCGACGACATGGACCGCCGGGCCGTCACCGCTGGCCCCAAGCGCATCGAGCAGCAGCGCCGGGCCGAGCGCCGACCCGCCGATGCCGATATGGACGACGTGGCGAACGCCCGCGTCGGCGCGCACCGCCGCCGCGACCGCGCGCAGCTTCGCCTGGCCAGCGGCGGCGGCGGCAATGTCGGCGGCGCTCCCGCCCCCGCGCTCAGCCATGTGGGTCGCGGCGCGGCCCTCCGACGGGTTGACGACCGCCCCGGCGAACAGGTCCGCGCGCGCCGCGTCGAACCCCACCGCCGCCGCCAGGTCGCCCAGCTGCGCGACCGTCGCCACCATGACGTCGAGCTTGCTGAAATCGAAATATATGCCGCCGAGGTCGTGGACCAGCGCCGCGCGCCGCCCCGGCTCGGTCGCGACGCGCTCGGTCAGTGGCGCGCGTCCGGCAGCAGCGGCAGCGGCGAGCGCGGCCCATGCGGGAAGGGCGGCACGGTCGGCGATCGTCATACGGGCACGGCTCCGGCGGTCTGCGGCAGCCTTAGCCGAGCGCCCGCGCGGTTGACACCCCGCGTCGGCGTCGCCAAGCCCGACGACGATGTCGACCGCCCCTCTCTCGCCGCGTGACGCGCACAGAGCGCTCGCGGCGCGGCAGTTCGCCACGATCAGCGGCGCGGTCCGCCTGCTCGCGATCGCCGTCACCCTCGCGGTGGCGCTGCGCACGTTCGTCCTTGAGCCGTTCAACATCCCGTCCGGTTCGATGCTGCCGACGCTGGCGGCGGGCGATTACCTGCTCGTCGCCAAATGGCCCTACGGCTTCGGGCGCTATTCGACCCCGCTCGCGCTGTCTTGGCCCGCCGGACGGATCGGCGGCGAGGCCCCGCGCCGCGGCGACGTCGTCGTGTTCAAGACCCCGCGCGACAACCGGACCGACTTCATCAAGCGCCTCGTCGGCCTCCCCGGCGACCGCGTCCGCATGACCGGCGGCCGGCTCGAGATCAACGGCGTCATGGTGACCAAGGTGCCCGCCGGCGACCTCGTCGTCCCGACCGGCGACGGCCCCTGCCGCCGCCCGGGCACCGGCCCCAATTGCCGCTATCCGCGCTTCGTCGAGACCATCGACGGGCGGCGCTACACGGTGCTCGATCAGGTGGTCGGCGACCCCCACGACAATACCCCGCTCGTCACCGTCCCGCCCGGCCATTATTTCGTCGTCGGCGACAACCGCGACGATAGCGCCGACAGCCGCCTGACCATTGCCGAGGGCGGCGTCGGCATGGTCCCCGCCGCCAATCTGGTCGGGCGCGCGCAGTTCGTCTTTTTCTCGACCGGCCCCGGCGGCGCGGCGCGCGTCGGCACGCGGCCATGAGCGATCCCGACCTCGTCGGCTGGGCGCGCGACACGCTCGGCCATGTCTTTGCCGACCCCGCCCTTCTCCGCCGCGCGCTGACCCACAGCAGCGTCGGCAGCGGCACCGGCGGCGGCAGCTACCAGCGCCTCGAATTCCTCGGCGACCGCGTCCTCGGCTGCGTCGTCGCGGCGTGGCTCTACGCCGACTATGACGAGCCCGAGGGCAAGCTCACCGCGCGCTACCACGGCCTCGTCGAAGGCCCCGCGTGTGCCGAAGTCGCGCGCGCTCTCGGCGTCCCCGAGATGCTGTTCATGGAAAAGACGGTCCGCGCCAAGGGTCTCGGGCGCAGCGACAACGTGCTGGGCGACGCCGCCGAAGCGATCGTCGCGGCGATCTTCCTCGACGGCGGCTTCGACGCGGCGCAGGCGTTCGTCCGCGCGCACTGGGGCAAGCTGCTCGACGGCGGTCCGCGCCTGCTCGCCGACCCCAAGTCGCGCCTCCAGGAATGGGCGCTCGCCCGCAGCCGCCACGCCCCGACCTACGACCTCGTCAGCCGCGACGGCCCCGACCACGCCCCGCGCTTCCGCGTGCAAGTCGTTGTTCGCGGCCACGACCCTGTCGCAGGCGAAGGCGCGAACAAGCGCGAGGCGGAAAAGGCAGCCGCCGTCGCGATGCTCGACAAGATCGGGTCAGAGAAATTGGAGACGACACCATGACCGAAACCCGCTGCGGCTCGGTCGCCGTCGTCGGCGCGCCGAACGCCGGCAAGTCGACCCTCGTCAACGCGCTCGTCGGCCAAAAGGTCGCGATCGTCAGCGCGAAGGTTCAGACGACGCGCACCCGCCTGATGGGCATCGCCGTCGACGGGAGCGCGCAGCTCCTCCTTGTCGACACGCCCGGCATCTTCGCCCCGCGCCGCCGCCTCGACCGGGCGATGGTCCGCGCCGCGTGGGACGGCGCGCACGGGGCCGACGTCGTCCTCCTCGTCGTCGACGCCAAGGCGGGGCTGAAGGACGACGCGAAGGCGATCATGGCGAGCCTCGGCAACCGCCCCGAGCCGAAGATGCTCGCGCTCAACAAGGTCGACATCGCCGCCAAGCCGCGGCTGCTCGACCTCGCCGCGCAGGCGAATGCGCTGGTGCCGTTCGTCGAGACCTTCTTCATCTCGGCCGAAACCGGCGACGGCGTCGCCGAACTCAAGACCGCCCTCGCCGCTGCCCTCCCCACCGGGGCATGGGAATATCCCGAGGACCAGCTCGTTGACGCGACCACCCGTCTGCTCGCCGCCGAGATCACCCGCGAACAGCTGTACAACCGCCTCCACGCCGAGCTCCCCTACGCCAGCACCGTCGAGACGGAGAAGTGGGAGGAACGCCGCGACGGCTCGACCGTCATCCACCAGCAAATCCTCGTCGAACGCGACAGCCAAAAGGCGATCGTGCTGGGGGCCAAAGGCGCGATGATCAAGGCGATCGGCGAGGCCGCGCGGGTGGGCATCGCCGACCTGACGGGGCGCAAAGTCCACCTGTTCCTCCACGTCAAGGTCAAGGAAGACTGGGCCGACGACCGCGCGGTGTTTCGGGATATTGGGCTGGACTGGGTGGAGTGAGGGGGTGGATTCTAGGTTGGGGCCATCTCCACTTGGTATCAAAGCGACGGCGTGGGCAATATCCCTACCGCTATCAATCGCGCAACATCGTCGCCTCGATCGCGAACAAAGTAAGTCTGCAAATAGACTAAATCGTGTTTCATGCTATCGATTAGTCGCTGTCGAATGGTTGGGAGTATATCGTATGGGATACTGAAATTAAGTGTTTTTGTTCCGTTTTCTATTTTCGACTTACCCCACCCATTGTCCTTGTTAAATTGAGTTATATCACCCAGGATAGGAGTAATCTCATCATCCACAATCGCGGCCTCAATGTCTTGAGCCATGCCACGGTCGAGAAAAAGTACCGATTGTGATTGCCCGCCCACCAAGGCCGTAATTTCAAGCGTATTAGCACTTTTCCTAAGATCTGTAGCCATCTCGCTGACAAGTGGCGCTGCCATGGCAATTAGTTTTTGACTTCTGGCAAAATCGATCCTAGCGACGGCTGCTTGGCTACTGTGCAGTTGGCGCTCGCGATAGGCCTCTGCTACTCGACGACGCACAAGATCCTGCACCTGAATTGGTAAGCGGCTCGTTAAAGAGCGATCCGCCAATACCGCCTCTATCAAACGATCCAAGACGGCGGTAGGCTCGTCATCCTCGCCTTCGGATGCGCCAATCAGCTTGACGCGGCTGTCCAAGCTTACATCTTTCAACGTGGTTTCGTCGATTTTCTCTACAATTCTCTCGCTGACGTATGCGATTAGGTCCGCCAGAGAAATGCTAATGAAAGATTCTTCTGCTAAAGAGTGGCCAGGGTCTACGACGTTGATATTGTACGATCCGTCAGTCTGACTAACAAGCTGAATATCAAAACTTGAGTTGTTTGTTATCTTTTGAACGAATCTTCCGTACTGGCGAAACTGTGCGAGCTTGACCACGAGACGAGCCGCAGCATATTGAAATCGGGCTGCCTCATAGAAATTCATTCGATGGTCGTCCGCCAGCGACCCCTCGAAGTGGAAAGTAAGATTTTCAGCCATAGCGTGGCGTCT
>JAYTXW010000004.1:0-1847 GCA_043742745.1 Sphingomonadaceae bacterium | reverse complement strand
ATGCGGCGACCGCGCTCGACAATATCCGTAGCGGGATCGACGCGCAGGCGGCGGCGGTGGCAGCGCTGCTCGCGCAGTCGACCGCCGGGCTTGGCCGCGCGGGCCAGGATTCGGCCGAAGCGCTCGGCGTCCGCCTGACCAGCGCCGGCACCGCCCTCGACAGTCTCAGCACGCGCATTGCCGAACAGGAGCGTGCGTCGCAGCGGCTCGTCGCCGAACTTGACGTCGGACTGGCTGGTCTTGACGAGCGGTTTCTCCAGCTGGCGCAGAGCGGCGACCATCGCGCAACGGCGATGCTCGGCGCGCTCGGCCGCTTGCGCGGCGAAATGACTTCGCTCGGCGAACAGGCGGATGGGCACGACCAACTGGTCGAACAACTCGCGGTCCGGACCGATGGGCTGCGCCGTGGCGTCGACGCGCTGTCGGCCGATATCCGCGACGTGCTGAGTGGCGCGCTCCGCGACGCTGAGGACAGCGCGTGGCGGCTGACCGAGCAGGTCGAAGTGGCCAAGCCGGCAATCGGCGCGGTTCGCGACGCGGCGGTCGAGGCGAGTGAGCGACTGGCAAGCGGGGTTGGCGCAGTCGAGGCGCAGCATGACCGGTTGGCCGAACTGCTCGCCGCGGTCGATACCGGTATCGGCGGGGCAGAGAGGCGCCTGTCCGAGCTTGGTCAGGCGATCGGCGCCGCAGCGGGCGATGCCGAACGGTTGAGCAACGAGACCGGCCCGGCGCTGGTCGGCGCAATGCTCCAGGTGCGCGAGGCTGCGGCCCATGCGGCGGAGCGCGCGCGCGAAGCGATCGCCGGGGTCATCCCGGAAAGTGCGGCGAACCTGTCGGCGGCGGCACGGACCGCGCTCGAGGCGGCCGTACAGGCGACGGTCGCCGAGCAGTTGCGCGACGTCGAGCGGGTCGCGGTGCGCGCGGTGGAGGCGGCGCGCGAAGCGTCCGAGCGGCTGACGCGGCAGATGCTGACCATCGGCCAGAGTGCGTCGGCGCTGGAGGCGCATATCGAACGGACACACGAAAGCCAGCGCCAGCATGATAGCGACGAATTTGCCAAGCGGGTCGCGCTGCTGATCGATTCCATGCACTCGGCGTCGATCGACGTCGGCAAGATCCTCGCCGACGAGGTCGATGACAAGAACTGGGCCGCGTATCTGAAGGGCAATCGTGGCGTGTTCACGCGGCGCGCCGCGCGGCTGCTGGGCGGCGGTGAAACGCGGGCGATCTCACAGCATTATCAGGTGGATGCGGAGTTCGCTGGGTCGGTCAACCGCTACGTCGCGGATTTCGAAGCGATGCTCCGCCGGGTGCTGGCCGAACGCGATGGGGGGATGATGGCGGTGACGCTGATGTCGTCTGATGTGGGGAAATTGTATGCTGCGCTGGCGACGGCGGTCGACAAGCAGAGATAACGTCGTCCCCTACCCCTTGTCGCCGTATAAGCGGTGGTAGAAATCGAAACTCTCGATTCCGACCCAGCCGTAGATCCAGTTGAGGTCGTACACGGCGAACAGGCCCGTCGCGATCAGCGCGGAGCGGAGGAGGTGGCGCCTTAAATCGAACCGGTAGGGGGCGCTGTCGGCCTGGCCCGCAATGCGCTCGGTGCCTGCTTCCTCGGCGGTGCGGACGCCGAACGACAGCGACACGAACGCCACCGCGACGAAGAACAGGAACCAGATCGCGACCGACGCGGGGATGCTCATCGAGCGCCGATCTCCAGCAGGCTGACGTCGATCGTCGGCTTTTTGCCGGTCCACAGCGTGGCGCAGCGGCGCACCGCGAGACGCACCGCTTCCAGGGTCTTCGCCGGATCCTTATTGGGCTCCCACGCCTTGGTCGCGGCG
>JAYTXW010000003.1:0-6199 GCA_043742745.1 Sphingomonadaceae bacterium | reverse complement strand
TATGGCGCAGAAACCTTCCATCACGACGGCCCGACCGACGCGGTCGCCGACGACCGCTCCGGCGAAAGCGGCAGTTTCGATGGGGCCGGTGCCATCGGCGGCGGCAGCGGCGAACCGAGCGAGGGTCTTGATTTCGATGCCTTCGCGGGGCCGTCAGCGACGCTGCGCGACGTTCTCGACGAACAGGCAGCGGCGGCCTTCCACGATCCCGTCGACCACGGGATCGCCCGCTTCCTGATCGATCAAATCGATGACGCCGGATATCTGGATGCCGACGTCGTCGCCGACCTCGCCGAACGTCTCGACGCCGCGCCCGACCGCGTCGAAGCAGTTCTCCGCATTATCCAGCATTTCGACCCCGTCGGTTGCGGCGCGCGCAGTTTGCGCGAGTGCCTGACCGCGCAGGCGCGCGAGACCGATCGCGCCGATCCCGCAATGCTGGCGTTGCTCGCGCACCTCGACCTTCTGGCGCGCGGTGACATGGCGGCGCTGCGACGGCTGTGCCGAGTCGACCAGGATGACCTGACCGACATGATCCGCGAATTGCGCAGCTACAACCCGAAACCAGGCCTGCGTTATGGCGGCAGCGACGCACAGTCGGTCATTGCCGATGTTTTCGTCCACCGGGCGCGCGGCGGCGGCTGGACCGTCGAGCTGAACGCTGCAACGCTACCGCGCGTCCTGATCGACCGCAGCTATCATGCGACGCTCGCCGCCGCCGCGCCGACCGGCAGCACGGCGGCGGCGAAAATCGCGCGCGCCTTCCTGTCGGATGCGCTGACCAACGCGACCTGGCTCGTTCGCGCCCTCGACCAGCGCGCACGGACGATCGTCAAGGTCGCGACGGAGCTGGTCAAACAACAGGAAGCATTCTTCGAGGCCGGGGTCGAGCACCTCAAGCCGCTGACGTTGCGCGCGATTGCCGAGGCCATCGAGATGCACGAATCGACCGTCAGCCGCGTCACGTCGAACAAATACCTTCAATGCGAGCGCGGGCTGTTCGAACTCAAATATTTTTTCACCAGCGGGATCGCGTCGAACGACGGCGGCGAGGCGGCGTCGGCGCTGTCGGTCAAGGACCGCATCGCCCGGCTGATCGCCGTCGAACCCGCCGCCGTCCCGCTGAGCGACGACAAACTCGTCGACCTCCTCCAGGCCGAAGGTTTCGACATCGCCCGCCGCACCGTCGCCAAATACCGCGAGGCATTGGGCTTAGGGTCGAGCGTCGCGCGGCGGCGGGCGAAATTGCTGGAGGCGGCGGCGTAATAACCGCAGGCGTCGACAGATTTTACGCTGATTGCGCCGGGTGGACGATGCTGCGCCTAGGACAGTGCCGCGCCAGCAGTCAATCGTCGCCAGCCGTCGCCCTGGTCGGGTCCGCCTTCATCGAGCACCGCGGCGATGATCTGTGCCGACTCGACCAGCCGCGGACCCGGACGATTGAAGAAATGGTGCCCATCGGCGACGAAGACGCGGCCAGTGCGGACCGCCGACAGATTGTGCCACCCCGCGCGTCCGATCAGCGGCGCGAGATCGGCCAGCGTCTGCGGGATCTGGTAGCCGCACGGCATCATCACGATCACGTCGGGGTCGGCGGCGACGAGCGCATCCCATTCGAGCCACGGCGAGTGCTGTCCGGGGTTCGCGAACAACGCGGTTCCGCCGGCACTATCGATCAGCTCGGGGACCCAGTTACCGGCCGCCATCAACGGCTCGATCCATTCGATCGCCGCGACGGTTGGCCGGGTCGCCCGCGCCGCGCCACGGACGCGCAGCGCCGCCAGCCGCGCCTGCAACTGCTCGATCGCCCGATTGGCCGCCCCGCGCGCGTCGACGGCGTCGCCGACCCGCCGCAGATCGCCCCAGACATCGTCGAGAGTATCAGGCGCCAGCGACAACAGGATGGGGGCGGTGCCGACCCAATCGGCCAACGCCTCCTCGAGATTGGCCGGCGTGACCGCACAAACCGCACATTGCGACTGGGTGAGGATGACGTCGGGCTTCAGCGATCGCAGCAGCGGCGCATCGACCGCGTACACCGACAGGCCCTGGCGAACGATCTCCTGCACCCGGTCGTCGATCTGACGCGACGTCAGCCCCTTTTCGAGCTTGGTCGACGTGCACACGGGCAGCGCCTGAACGAACGGCGGGAAGTCGCATTCATGCGACCGCCCGACCAGCCCGTCGGTGATGCCGACCGCGACCGCGATCTCGGTCGCGCTGGGAAGCAGCGACACGACTCGTGGCTGCCGCATCAGGCGATACGCAGCGACAGGGCGGGGCCGAACGTCCGGGGCGCGGCGCGCGTCAGCGCGGCGTGTAGCGCGAGCAGCGCGGCGCACCAGCCCGCATCGTTGATGAGAAGCTTGGCGATGATCGCCACCGTGAACGTCTCGGTGCCCCCGGCAACCGCCGCAAACGCGAACAGCCCGCCCTCATAGGCGACGAAGGCCATCGCGAAGGCCCCCGCGATCATCAGCACCGACGGCGAGCGGTCGTTCCGCACCCGACGGGCGACGACCATCGCGACGAGGGCCGCGATCCCCAGCGCCGCGCCCCAGCCGACCGCGAAGGTCGTCAATGGAAAGCCGAGCAGGGTGAAGCCGAGCAGTTGGTTGATGACCCAGACCGCGCCGACGGTGACGGCGGCGCGCGACCGCGACATCGTCATGGCGGTCGCGACGCCGACTGCCACGAAGGGCATCATGCAGGCGGTCGCGAGCGTGCCGAGTACCGCGACAGTAATTAGCGCGACGGGCCACGCTGGGTGGGCCGCTGTCGCGTCATCTCGGACCAATCCCATCGCTCGTCTCCATTCTCGGCCGCAGGCGCGAGGCCTGCATACGCTGCGCGACCGCATTGGTGAAGGTCGCGCCGCGTCAAACCGGGCGGTCAAGCGTCGCAGGGAAATTGGTCGCCAGCCACGCGCCGACGATGGTCACAACGCGCGCTTCGACCGGCCCCCACCACAGCCAGTGGCCGACGCCCGGCAGCTCGTGATAGTCGACCGTCCCGGTTAACTTTCGCGCCGTCGCCCGGGCGATACCGGCGAGGGTGATACGGTCGCTGGCCCCGACCACGACGAGCGCGGGCATCGTCAGCCGCGCGTAATCGACGGTAAACGCCGGGGATTTGGCGGCGAACGGCAGCGCCATTTCGAACAGTACCCGCCCCGAATCCCACACCAGCGCTGCGATTTCGACCGTCGCGATGTCGTCGGGCACCCCGTTGTAGATGCCCCAGCGCGCGCGGGCTTCGCCGATCAACGTCGACGACCGCCACCATCGCTTCTTCGTTACGACACCCAACATCGTCCGGAGCGGGTCGAGACCAGGGACATTGGTCGCGGCCGTCGCGGCGGGCGAGAACAACATTAGTCCCGCCGCACCAACCCGCGCCGCGACCGCCTGCGCCAGGAAACCGCCCATCGAGTGTCCGGCGACGATCACCGGCCCCGGCAGGCGGGCGATCTCGGCGGTGAGGAAAGCGATGTAATCCTCCAACCCCAAGCCTGCGAGTTCGGGCGCAGGCGGCAGAGCGGGGTCGCGGTCGTGGAAGGGCAACGTCGGCGCGTGCGTCGTAAAGCCCGCCGCCTCCAGCCGCCGCCGCACACCGGTGAAGGTCGCCGGGGTCGACCACATCCCGTGGATGAAGACGATTGGCGGCGTCATCGGCGCAAGCGCCGGGGGTGGCGGCGCCATCGGCGCAAGCGCCGGGGGTAACAGCGTCATCGAACTACACCCGACGCGGCGAGGACCGCCATGGTGACAAGGTCGCTCGCCCCGCTCGTCATCGGCGCGATCTGGACGGCCTTGCTCATGCCGACGAGCAGCGGCCCGACCATCCGTCCGCCGCCCAGCTCCTTGAGCAGATTGGCCGAGATATTCGCCGACTGGAGCCCCGGCATGATCAGCACGTTGGCCGATTCGGACAGGCGCAAGAACGGGTAACGGTTCGCCATGCGCGGGTTCAATGCGACGTCGGGTGACATTTCGCCTTCGTATTGAAACCCGACCTGACGGGTATCGAGAAGCGCGATTGCCTCGCGGATTGCGCCGAGGAACGCCCCCGGCGGGTTGCCGAAGTTCGAATAGCTGAGAAAGGCGACGCGCGGCTCCTGCCCCAGCCGCCGCGCGACCGCCGCCGTCTGGCACGCGATATCGGCGAGTTGTTCGGCGTTTGGGCGTTCGTGGACCGTAGTGTCGGCGATGAAGATGGTATCCGATCGCCCGACGTACATATGAATGCCGAACGGCGTGTGCCCTTCGGCGGGGTCGAGGACGTGGCGGACCTGGCGGAAAGTGGCGGCGAAGTTGCGCGTTACGCCGGTGATCATCGCGTCCGCCGCACCCATCTCGAGCATCAGCGCGCCGAAGATGTTACGCTCGTGGTTGACCATCCGCTCGACGTCGCGGAGCAGGTGGCCACGCCGCTGGAGGCGGACGTATAGCGTTTCGACCATCGCGGGGACGAGGCGCGAATTGGCGCTGTTGTGAATTTCGAAACCGTCGGGGTCAGCCCCGATGCGGATTAGCCCGGCGCGGACGGGTTCCTCGCGCCCGATCAGGATGGCGTCGCCGTAACCATTGACCTTGAAGTTGACCGCCGCGCGTAGGACGACCTCCTGCTCGCCTTCGGCGAAAACGACGCGCCTGGGATGCGCCCGCGCCGCCTCGAAGCTGCCCGCAAGGACGGCGTTCGTCGGGTTCAATCGGCTGCGGAGTTCAAGGCGGTAGGCGGCCTCGTCGAAGAACGGCTTTTTGGCGATGCCGCTCGCCATTGCCGCCTTGGCGACGGCGACGGGGATGTTCTCGATCAGCCGGGGGTCGAACGGGGCCGGGATGATATAATCGGGGCCGAAGTTGCGCGCCTTTCCGCCATACGCCGCCGCGACCTCGTCGGGCACCTGCTGGCGCGCTAGGTCGGCGAGGGCGTGGGCGGCGGCGAGCTTCATCGCCTCGTTGATCGACGTCGCGCGGACGTCGAGTGCACCACGGAACAGGTACGGGAAGCACAGGACGTTGTTGACCTGGTTCGGATAATCCGACCGCCCGGTGGCGACGATCGCGTCGCTGCGCACAGCAGCGACCTCCTCGGGCGTAATTTCGGGGTCGGGGTTGGCCATCGCGAAGATGATCGGGTTCTTGGCCATCGACGCGACCATTTCTCGGCTGAACGCCCCCTTCTGGCTGAGGCCGAGCGCGACGTCGGCCCCGACCATCGCCTCGGCCAGCGTCCGCGTGTCAGTGACGGCCGCGTGCGCGCTCTTCCACTGGTTCATGCCGCTGGTGCGCCCCTGGAAGATGACGCCCTTGGTGTCGCACATGATGACGTTGCGTACGCCCAGCAGCTTGATCAGTTCGGTGCACGCAATCGCCGACGCCCCCGCGCCGTTGACGACCATCTTGATATCCTGCGGCTGCCGCCCCGTCAGGTGGAGGGCGTTGATCAAACCGGCGGCGGCGATAATTGCGGTGCCGTGCTGGTCGTCGTGGAACACCGGGATGTTCATCCGCTCCTTGAGCGTCGTCTCGATGATGAAGCATTCGGGAGCCTTGAAATCCTCGAGATTGATCCCGCCGAAGCTCGGCTCCATCAGCTCGATCGCATCGACGATCCGGTTGACGTCTTCGGACTTTAGCTCGATGTCGATCGAATCGATGTCGGCGAAGCGTTTGAACAGGACCGCCTTGCCCTCCATCACCGGCTTCGACGCAAGCGCGCCAAGGTTGCCGAGGCCAAGGATCGCCGTGCCGTTCGAGATGACGGCGACCAGATTGCCCTTGATCGTATAGTCATACGCCGTGTCGGGATCGGCGGCGATCGCGAGGACGGGGATGGCAACGCCCGGCGAATAGGCGAGGCTGAGGTCGCGCTGCGTCGCCATCGGCTTCGACGCGATGATCTCGATCTTCCCCGGCCGCCCGCCTGAATGGAAGAACAATGCCTCGCGGTCGAACGCCTCGCCGCTCGTTTCTTCGGTCATCGTCGGTCCCCTAGGCGAGTGCTGACCCTATAGGCGGAGGTCGGTGACGGGCAAGCGATGATGCCGGGCACGATCTGCTCCCTCCCCCGACCGCGCTTCTTGGCGCGGAAGGGCGGGGACGGAGCAGAGGTGCTTCCGTGCGGCTGACGGGTGGGGTAGCGGAGGCCGATGCCCGCCGCGCTCCCCGACGCCTCCCCCATGATGGCCCAGTAT
>JAYTXW010000002.1:0-2404 GCA_043742745.1 Sphingomonadaceae bacterium | reverse complement strand
CAGGTCCGGCCGCCGTAGCCGTGTGTCCTCCTCGGACCGCGCCTGTCGCCATGCGGCGACCTTCGCGTGATCCCCCGATCGCAAGACTTCGGGGATCATTTGCCCGTCCCACTCAGCAGGCCGGGTATAGTGCGGGTATTCGAGAAGGCCGTTTTCGAAGCTTTCGGCATCCCCGCTCTTGGTCGTGCCCATTACGCCGGGAAGCAGACGGACGCAAGCGTCGAGGATGATCAGCGCGGCCGGTTCGCCCCCCGACAGGACATAGTCACCAACGCTGACCGCCTCGACGCCGACATCGCCGGTGAACAGCCGCTCGTCGAACCCCTCAAACCGCCCGCATACGAACGTCACGCCGGGACCGGCAGCGAGCGCACGGACACGCGCCTGCGTCAGCGGCGTCCCGCGCGGCGAGGGGACGAGGACCGGGGCAGGGCCGGGACCGCGCACCGCCGCGATTGCGCGTGCCAGAATATCGACCCGCAGCACCATCCCCGGCCCGCCACCCGCCGGGGTGTCATCGACGGTGCGGTGCTTGTCGGTGGTGAAGTCGCGGATATTGCGCGCAGTCAGGCTCCAGACGCCATCCGCCAGCGCCCGCCCCGCGAGGCTATGCCCCAGCGGCCCGGGGAACATCTCGGGGTATAGGGTGAGGACGGTCGCGGCGAAGGTCATGATGTTTTAGTCGGCTCAAACCACACGCCCCGGTCGATTACCTTTGCCAGATGATCGACAGTAAGCCGTTCAGTTCCGCTCGTCGGCCTTGGTATGAATGGTCCGCGATGTATGGGCCAAATCATCAGTCGATATAGCAACCAAAATGGTGCCAGAGCCACGCGCCAGCCATAGAACGACGCAGACTGGTCCGAAAACCGGCTCCAAGGTACTTCGTTGAGAACGTCCTCGTACTCTGCAGGAAAGCTGGTCAGAAACTCGTACACGTCGATACCGTCAACACCGGCATCTTGGCTCATGGCAGTTTGCGGTCGGATTTCGGCGTATTCTATTTGCCGACCATTTTGCGACATAGCTTTGCCGACAATCACTTGTATCGGCGAATGCAAGTAATCGTTTTCAACCGTCACTGGACGGTCCAGTTTTCAACCCTCAACGCCGGCACATCGGCGGAGTGCCGCTCGTTGTCGGTGACCAGCGTCAGTCCGAGCGACAGTGCGTGAGCAGCGATTAGTCGGTCGTAACTCGCGCGTCGGAACGGGAAGGTCGCATAGGTGCGCGCGGCCCGATCGTCGAACGGCAGGACCGGGACTTCGGCGATGAAAGCTTCTAGGTGAGCCAGTGGCAGCGGCTTGCTCCGGATTGAGCCATGCACCACCTCGGCGTAAGCGACGGCGGACAATGCGAAATCGCCATCATCCGCTACTGCCATGCGACGACGGACGGCAGCACCGCTCGCCAGCGCAATCGCAATGACGATGTTGCTGTCGAGCATATACTTCATGCGTCAGGCATATGCTTCGCGCGCCATTCGGGATCGTCCCACACCAGCGCGCGCTCCTCAAACCAGCGATCGTCGGGGTCGATCGGTTGCAACCCCGACCCGATCGCACTGCCCCACACCTTGTCGATGTCGAATTTGTGCGGCGCTTTCGCCACGGGTTCGACGATCCATTTGCCCTGCACTTCGCGCACCTCGACGGCGGTACCAGCCACCGCCCGGAATGACGCCGGTAAGCGGACCGCCATCGCGTTGCCCGATTTGAACACCTTCGTCGCCATCGCCGTCTCCGTATAGACGCCGCGTATACACTACTCGACGAACGCCTCGTCCACCACCATGACACTGCCGATTTGCATCACGGCAGCGGGAATCAACGGGACCATGAACGTCCGCCGGTCGGGCTTTTCGATTTCGATGATGTCGCCCGCGCCGTAGTTTTCGACCGCTACAACGGTGCCGATTGCCGTACCGTTGGCATCGACAACCGCCAGCCCGATCAGGTCGGCGTGGTAGAATTCGCCTTCACCGAGCGGCGGCAGCGCGGCGCGGGGAACGCTGAGCACGGTGCCGCGCAGCCCCTCGGCCGCCGTCCGGTCGGTGATTTCGACAAAGCGTGCAATCGCGCCGCCTTTTCCGTTGTCGCGCACCGCACCGAGCGTGAGCGTACGCCCGCCGACGTCGATCGTCTTGAACGGCTTTAGGCTATCAACCCCGTCGCCGAACAGCTTGAGGCGAACCTCGCCGCGAATGCCGTGCGCTCCGGCGACCGCCGCCAGCGTGATGCGCCGGTCACCGGGTGGCGGGGCGCTACCCGATGCGATGGCCACCGACGCATTGGCGGCTGTTGCGTTTTCGGTCGCCGCCTTGCTCACCGGCGCGATGCCGTCGTTCAGGCTGCTGGCTCGGCGGGCGCGGCGTCGGCGGGCGTCTCGACCGCTGCAACCGGCT
>JAYTXW010000001.1:0-6874 GCA_043742745.1 Sphingomonadaceae bacterium | reverse complement strand
GCGTGGATCGCGTCGTCAAAGGCGAAGCACGGCAGCGGCCGCGCATCCGGAAACGCCTCGCGCACCGCCTGATGCGAATACGCCCCGGGCGCGCCTTGGAAGGCGACCGCACGAGCGGTGTCGGCGGCGGCGGCGGCGGTCATCGCGGAGACGAGCGCGGCGGCGGGAGCGGGATAGTCGGACATCAGCGGACGGTTACGGGGTGGGGCGGTCGCGCACAATGCTGCGTCGCGCGGATCGGTCATCGCCAGCGATGCTGCACTGCGACGTTCGTTGGCTTGCGACGCCGCGCGCACCGACCTATGTCTGCCCGCGAGCAAGGCTCGACGGAGAAGATGGTGGACAGTTTCGAGTGGAACAAGATCGCAGGCTGGGTCCTGACGGCGGCGATCGCGGTACTTGGGCTGATCCTCGTCACGGGTGAGGCCTATGCGGTGAAGAACCCCGCCAAGCCCGGTTATATCGTCGAAGGCGTCGAGGAAGTCGCGACCGCCGGTCCCGCCGCCGTCGCCGATAAGCCGATCGAATTCTATCTCGCGTCGGCGAGCGTCGACAAGGGCGCGGAAGTTTTCAAAAAGTGTGGCGCGTGCCACAACGCCGAAAAGGGCGGTGCCAACGGCATCGGCCCGAACCTGTACGGTATCGTCGGCGGCCCCCACGACCATATGGCGGGCTTTAGCTATTCCGATGGCATGATGAAGACCGCGAGCGCGAAATGGGATTGGGGCCAGCTCAACGCCTGGCTAACCAACCCGAAGTCGTATGTTCCGGGGACAAAGATGGCGTTTGCCGGCCTTGGCAAGGCCGAGGAGCGCGCCGCCGTGATCGCTTATTTGAACAGCAAGAGCGACAAGCCGCTCCCGTTGCCCCCGGTCCCGGCCGAGACTGCGGCCGCCGCGCCTGCTGCCGCTCCGGACGCTGCAACTCCGCCGGCTGCGGCTGCGGACACGGCGGCTGCGCCTGCCCCCGCCGACACGGCGAAGGGCGGAAAGCTTTAATCTCACTCTACGCAATCCTCCCCCAGCGAGGGAGGATCGAGAAGCAGGTTCACAGCTCGTAGTGTGCCGCAACGATCGCCCAGGCTTCGTCTGCCGTTTCGACGAGGTGAAACAGGTCGAGGTCGCTCCGCGCGATCGTGCCCTCGTCGGCGAGCGCGTCGAAGTCGACGACGCGGCCCCAGAAATCGCGCCCGAACAGAAAGATCGGTAGCCGCGCGACCTTCCCCGTCTGTACCAGCGTCAGCAGCTCAAACAGCTCGTCGAACGTGCCAAAGCCGCCGGGAAATACCGCGACGGCGCGTGCGCGCATCAGGAAGTGCATCTTCCGCAGCGCGAAATAGTGGAACTGAAAGCTCAACCCCGGCGTGACATACGGGTTAGGCAACTGCTCGAACGGCAGGACGATGTTGAGGCCGACCGAGATCGCACCGACATCGGCGGCCCCGCGATTTGCCGCCTCCATAATCGACGGTCCGCCGCCCGAGCAGACGACGAATTGTTTGCCCGCCGCGTCGGGTGGCACCGCCGACGCGAGGCGGGCGAGGTCGCGCGCGACGGTATAATAATGCGACTTGGCGGCGAGCCGCGCGGCGATGGCATGGGCTTTGCCGGAAGCGGCGGCGGCTACGAGCGCGGCGGCGTCCTCGGGCGAAGGGATGCGCGCCGACCCATAAAACACAAAGGTCGACGCAATCCCTGCTTCGGCCAGTGCCAGTTCGGCCTTCATCAATTCGAGCTGAAACCGAACCGGCCGCAGCTCGTCCTTCAGGAGGAATTCATGATCCTGAAACGCGAGCGCATAGGCCGGATGCTCGGTCTGCGCCGTCGCGGTCGGGTGTGCGGCGACCGTGGCCTCGGCCCGGGCGGTCGGGAACAGGCGTTGGCGCGCTGGCGGTAGTATGCGCTGACGCGCGGGGGGGAGCATGGACGGCCTCGTTATCAGGGCCGCGCGGGGTAGCGCGGACGCACGACTAAGGCCAGCGCGGACATCGAGTCCCGCAGATTACTGACCGGTCGATCATTTGCGCGGCGCGGCGGGTGGCGAACACCCTTTCGCCTCCCCCATCCCTTTGAGGAACCCGCGTCGGATCGATCCGGCATAGACCGCCGCGACCGCCTTGCGCTGCGCAGCATACGCCCCCGAGATGCGGCGAATGCTGAAGCGCCCGGGGATCAGGCTGTTGATCGTGTCCTGCCCGGCATCCATTGCCAGTTCGCTGCCCTCGTTGGGCTTGCCGGTGGCGGGGACGTCGAGATCGCGCCCGAGAGTGCCGTCGAGGTCGCGCACTGCTGCCGCTATCTTGGCGCAGTCGGTCATGCCCGCCGTCGCATAGGGATGTTTCTTCGCCGCGAGCAGTAGCGGGGGGATGTGCTTCTTCTTGAGGTTGACATCGGTCAGCGGTGATTCGGCGATCGACACCGCCGTACGCTCGTCGGCGGCAAGCGGCGTCGCGGCCAGCGTGACCAGCAGGAGAAGGGCGCGCATCAAAATCCTTTCACCGTCGTGTCGGCGGTATAACGACCATCGCCGCCCACGGGTCCGGCGCAATCGCGCTTGACCCTTCGTCCAACTCCACTAGGCATGGCGGCGGGCCACGCCGTCCCAACGCGGCGCGAGCTCTCTGTAAGGAGAGAACATGACTGACCGACCCCAAACGCGCCCCTCGCGCGCGTCTTTCTCGTCCGGCCCGTGTGCCAAGCGGCCCGGCTGGACCCCCGACCAACTGAACACCGACGTACTGGGGCGATCGCACCGGTCGAGGCTCGGCAAGGCGCGCCTGAAACGCGCGATTGACCTGACCCGCGAAGTCCTCGGCGTCCCCGACACCCACCTCATCGGCATCGTCCCGGCATCCGACACCGGCGCTTATGAAATGGCGATGTGGACGATGCTCGGTGCTCGCCCCGTAACGATGGCAGCGTGGGAGAGTTTCGGCGAAGGCTGGGTCACCGACGCGGTCAAACAGCTCAAGCTCGCCGACTGCACGGTGGTCAACGCGCCCTACGGCGAGCTCCCCGATCTGACGCGCGTGCCGCAAAGCCACGATGTGTGCTTCACGTGGAATGGCACGACATCCGGCGTCCGCGTTCCCAACGGCGACTGGATTCGTGACGACCGCGAGGGGTTGATGCTGTGCGACGCGACAAGCGCGGTGTTCGCACAAGACTTGTCATGGGCGAAGCTCGATGTCGTTACCTATAGCTGGCAAAAAGTGCTGGGCGGCGAAGGGGGGCACGGCGTCCTCATCCTCGGTCCGCGCGCGGTCGAGCGGCTCGAAAGCTACACCCCGCCGTGGCCGCTGCCGAAGATTTTCCGCCTGACGTCCAAAGGCAAGCTCATCGCCGGGATCTTCGACGGTGAGACGATCAACACCCCATCGATGCTCGCGGTCGAGGATTATATCGACGCGCTGACGTGGGCGCAGGGCATCGGCGGTTTGAGCGAATTGTTCGCCCGCGCCGATGCCAACGCCGCCGCGCTCGACCGCTGGGTTGAGGCAACGCCGTGGGTCGCGCATCTTGCAGCCGACCCCGCAACCCGGTCGAACACGAGCGTCTGCCTGACGTTGCCGGGTGCGTCGCCCGACGTGCCCAAGGCAATCGCCGCGCTGCTCGAAAAAGAAGGGGTGGCCTTCGACATCGGCGGCTACCGCGACGCCCCGCCGGGGTTGCGCATCTGGTGCGGCGCGACGGTCGACACCGCCGATGTGGCGGCGCTCGGACCGTGGCTCGACTGGGCGTATGCGGCGGTGACGGCCTAACGAACCCCCTCTGGCGCTGCGCGCCACCTCCCCCCTAGGGGGGAGGATCATCGCTCCTCCCCCTAGGGGGGTCACCGAAGGTGACGGAGGGGTCTCCTTCGTCGGTCAAAGGAATACGCCATGCCCAAAGTCCTCATCGCCGACGAAATGTCCCCGAAGGCCGCCGAAATCTTCCGTGCGCGCGGGGTCGAGGTCGACGAGATCACCGGCCTGTCGAAGGACGAGCTTATCAGGATCGTCGGCGATTACGACGGCGTCGCGGTCCGCTCGACGACCAAGGCGACCAAGGAAGTCTTCGCCGCCGCGACCAACCTCAAAGTCATCGGGCGCGCCGGGATCGGCGTCGACAACATCGACATTCCCGCCGCGTCGGCGAAGGGCGTTGTCGTCATGAACACGCCGTTCGGCAACTCGATCACCACCGCTGAACATGCGATCGCGCTGATGTTCGCCCTCGCCCGCCAGCTGCCGGAAGCCGACGCCTCGACGCAGGCGGGCAAGTGGGAGAAGAACCGCTTTATGGGGGTCGAGCTGACCGCCAAGGTCCTCGGCCTGATCGGCGCGGGCAATATCGGCAGCATCGTCGCCGACCGCGCGCTGGGGTTGAAGATGAAGGTGATCGCCTTCGACCCGTTCCTGACGCCCGAGCGCGCGCAGGACCTCGGCATCGAAAAGGTCACGCTCGACGAGCTTCTCGCCCGCGCCGACGTCATCACCCTCCACACGCCGCTTACCGAATCGACCCGCAACATCCTGTCCGCCGAGGCGCTCGCGAAAACCAAGCCGGGGGTGCGCATCATCAACTGCGCGCGCGGCGGGCTGATCGACGAGGTCGCGCTCAAGGCGGGGCTCGATTCGGGCCACATCAGCGGGGCGGCGCTCGACGTGTTCGCCAAGGAGCCGGCGAAGGAATCGCCGCTGTTCGGCACGCCGAACTTTATCTCGACCCCCCATCTCGGCGCGTCGACTGACGAGGCACAGGTCAACGTCGCGATCCAGGTTGCCGAGCAGATGAGCGATTTCCTGCTGTCGGGCGGCGTCACCAACGCGCTTAACGTGCCGTCACTGTCGGCGGAGGAGGCCCCGCGGCTGCGTCCGTACATGGCGCTCGCAGAGCAGCTTGGGTCGCTGATCGGTCAGCTCGGTGACGACGGCATCTCGGGCGTGACGATCGAGGTCGAGGGGGCGGCCGCCGAGCTCAACCTCAAGCCAATCACTGCCGCGGTGCTGGCCGGATTGATGCGGGTGCATTCCGACACGGTCAATATGGTCAACGCGCCGTTCCTCGCGCGCGAACGCGACATCGCCGTCGCCGAGGTCCGCCACGAGCGTGAAACGGACTATCACACCCTCGTCCGCGTCACGGTGAAGACGCCCGGGGGTGAACGCTCGGTCGCGGGCA
The DNA here is from genome assembly GCA_043742745.1 of Sphingomonadaceae bacterium. GTDB lineage: Bacteria > Pseudomonadota > Alphaproteobacteria > Sphingomonadales > Sphingomonadaceae > Polymorphobacter_B. Next base: position 1,712 of record JAYTXW010000001.1, on the reverse strand, counting down.
CTTTGTTCGGTAACCGCGATCCCCGGCTGGTCGAGATCATCGGTATCAAGGTCGAGGCGAGCCTGGCCGGGCCGATGCTGTTCATCGTCAACGAGGACAAGCCGGGGTTCATTGGGCGGCTCGGGTCGACGCTGGGCGCGGCGGGGGTCAACATCGGCACCTTCCACCTGGGACGGCGCGACAGTCCTTCGTCCGCGAGTTCCCGCGCGGGCGCGGAGGCGGTGCTATTGCTGTCGGTCGACGAGGTAATCCCGGCGAGCGTGCTGACCGCGATCAAGGCGATCGACGGCGTCAAGCAGGTCAAGGCGCTCGCGTTCTCGTGACCCCCGCCGCCCTCCTTCCCGAAGGCTTGCGCGATCGACTGTCGCCGCAGGCTGACGCCGCCGACCGGCTGTTGCGCGGCGTCCTCGATCACGTCGCCGCGCATGGCTACGACCGCGTTCAACCGCCGATGGTCGAGTTCGAGGAGAGCCTTGCCGGGCAATTGCTCGCCGGTGGGCGCCGCGACCTGCTTCGCTTCATCGATCCGGTCAGCCAGCGGACGCTCGCGCTGCGGTCGGACATCACGGGCCAGGTCGGGCGGATCGCGGCGACGCGCCTCGCCCACGCGCCGCGCCCGCTGCGGCTGAGCTACGGCGGCCCGGTCCTACGGGTGCGCGGGACCCAGCTTTCGCCCGCGCGCGAGATGCTGCAGGCGGGGGCCGAACTGATCGGGCGCGACAGTGTCGCCGCCGCGACCGAGGTTCTCGGCATCGCCGTCGCCGCGCTGGTTGCTGCCGGACTCGAGCAGATCTCGGTCGATCTGACCCTCCCCGATATTGTCGAGACACTAGCGGGGGCGGTGATGTCACCCGAGCAGATCGCGCGGTTGAAGGCGCTGCTCGACATGAAGGACGCAGGCGCGCTGGCGGCGGAGGGCTTCGGCGACTGGCAGCCGCTGCTCGCGGCGACCGGCTCCGTCGCTACCGCTCTGCCGCGCCTGCGCGCCTTCGATCACGCCGGGTTGCTTGCGAGCCGGATCGACGGGGTCGCCGCCATTGCCGCTGCGCTTGATGTGCCCGTGACCCTCGACCCGACCGAGCGCCACGGCTTCGACTATCAAAGCTGGCTCGGATTCTCTATCTTCGCCGGCAGCGTTCGCGGCGAAATTGGCCGCGGCGGGACCTATTCAGTGCGCCACGACGGCGGCGAGGAGACAGCGGTCGGCTTTTCGCTCTACGTCGATACTCTGGTCGACGCCGGGCTGGGCATCGTCGCCCGGCGGCGGATCGCGTTACCGCACGGGACGGCGGCGACGGTCGGTGCCGACTTGCGCGCGGGTGGCTGGAGCACGGTCGCCGCCCTCGACGCCGCTCACGACGCTGATGTGCCCGACGGCTGTACCCATGTGTGGAACGGTGTAGAGCCGGTCGCGATCTAAACTCGCGCTGCCGAAACATAAGGAACACCATGGCCAACGTTGTCGTCATCGGAGCGCAGTGGGGCGACGAGGGCAAGGGCAAGATCGTCGACTGGTTGTCGGCGCGCGCCAACGTCGTCGTCCGCTTTCAGGGTGGACACAACGCCGGCCACACACTCGTCGTCGGCAACGAGGTCTACAAGCTCAGCCTGCTGCCCAGCGGCATCGTCCGCGGCGCGCTGTCGGTCATTGGTAACGGCGTTGTTTTCGACCCGTGGCACTTCGCGTCCGAGGTCGCCAAGCTGCGCAGCCA